>JAICEP010000707.1 GCA_025924095.1 Sorangium sp. | reverse complement strand
CTCGACCGGAGGGGGAAAGACGCCGGGCTGCGAGCCCGGGAGACCGACGGCGATGGGGGCGCTCGGAGGGCCAGCGCTCTCGCACGGGAAGCAGATGACGTTGCCGCGGCCAGTCAGGATGGCGCCGTGAGGGCACCCGTGGGCCCAGGGTGTATAATCGAACCTGGCAGGCTCGGTGACACAGGTGTTCACCACGGAGACATACGTGGTCCCCGGCGGACAGTGGTCGCAGTGATGAGCGGCGGACGCCTCACCCACGCTCTCCTCGGCGTCCGCAGGCGCCGCGACCGCGGACAGGTCCCCCCGCTCATCCCCGTCCACCTCGTCCGTCGCCGCCATACAGCCGGCGATCGCCGTCGACAACGAGGCAGCGAGCAGCACGACGATCTTCGTCGATTCAGCCATGTGGAATCTCCTGATTGAGGGGGGAGACAAGATCGCTCGACTGCTGCCCTGAAACCGACAGAGTCGTCACGACGGAGCTGACCAGCCCCAACTACTTTGGATGACACCGGCGGCTCGTCAAGCGCGCTGGCGGAGCGCCAGGAGACGGCGACTCACGCCTGGATTTGCGCAAATCCAGCGATGAACAATCCGCCCACCGGCGGTTCGATCAGCGCGCATGGCGACCGGCGCCGCTCGTGATCTGCCCTGCTTTCTTGTAGACGTGGCTCATGCCGTTCACGTTCGTCTGCATCGATCACGTGCAGCTCGCGATGCCGCCCGGGCAGGAACCGCGCGCCGTGGCGTTCTATCGGGCTTTCTGGCGCGACTCGAAGCAGCGCGCGCGGCGGCTCCGCTCGACGCTGCGCGCGGCTTCAGGCCGCCGACGCCCGCGGGCTGGCCTTGCTCGCGTGACGGTTCGCCGGCCGGGATAGCCCGAGGTTCTCCCGCAGCGTGCGGCCCTCGTACTCCGTTCGGAACAGCCCCCGTCGCCGCAGCTCCGGGATCACCAGCTCGACGAAATCGTCCAGCCCGCCTGGGAGCCACGGCGGCATGACGTTGAACCCGTCAGCCCCGCCCTGCGTGAACCACGCCTCCAGCTGGTCCGCGATCTGCTCCACCGAGCCGACGAGCGTCCAGTGCCCGCGCGCTCCCGCCACCCAGAGATAAAGCTCGCGGATGGTGAAGTTGCGCTTGCGGGCGATGTCGAACATCAGCGCTTGCCGGCTCTTGTTGTTATTGGTCTCCGGCAGATCGGGCAGCGGACCGTCCACCGGGTACCCCGACAGATCGATCCCGCCCGACAGGCCCGAGAGCAACGACAGGCCGACCTCCGGCAAGATGAGGTCCTGCAGCTCCTGGTACTTCGCTCTGGCCTCCGACTCCGTCCGGGCGACCACGGGGAACACCCCCGGCATGATCTTCAGCTGGTCGGGGTGGCGACCGTACCTGGCCATCCGGCCCTTGACGTCGGCGTAGAAGGCCTGCGCGTCCTCCAGCGTTTGCTGCGCGGTGAAGATCACCTCGGCCGTCTCCGCCGCGAGCTCCCTGCCCGCCTCCGACGATCCCGCCTGCACGATCACCGGGTGCCCCTGGGGCGGACGCGGGATGTTGAGCGGCCCTCGAACGGAGAAGAACTTCCCCTTGTGATCGAGCCTGTGCAGCTTGTCCGGGTCGTAGTAGGCCCCCGACACCTTGTCGCGGAGGAAGGCGTCGTCCTCCCAGCTGTCCCAGAGGCCGGTGACCACGTCGACGAACTCGCGCGCCCGGGCGTACCGCTGCGCATGGTCGGGGTGGGCGTCGAGCCCGAAGTTCCCCGCCGCCTCGCCCCCACCGGTGGTGACCACGTTCCACCCTGCCCGCCCCTGGCTGAGGTGGTCCAGCGAGGCGAACTTGCGGGCCAGCAGGTAAGGCTCCTCGTACGTGGTCGACGCCGTGGCGATGAAGCCGATGCGCTCGGTGACGGCCGCGAGCGCGGAGAACAGCGTGACCGGCTCGAAGCTGGCCCCGTAGGCGGTGCGGCCCTGCGCCCCCGGCCGGTTCTGCAGCGCGAGCCCGTCCGCGAGGAACACGGCGTCGAACCTGGCCCGCTCCGCCGTCTGCGTGATCCGCTTGTAATGACCGAAGTGAATGCCTCCATCGGCCTGCGCGTGCGGGTGCCGCCAGGCGGCCACGTGGTGTCCTGCGCCAGGTAAGAAGGCGCCCAAACGGATCTGCCGCGGATTGTCGCTCATGGGTTGTCCTCGGTCTCGGTGCTGGCGCCCGCGCGCGGACATGCCGCCGCGCGAGCGCCCTGCGTGCCATGCGTGCCACGTCCTGAGCGCAAGCGGCGTGCCCGGGAGCGGGACCACGGGCGCGCCCGCGGAGCGCGAGACACCGCCTCCCCCGGCACAACGACGGCGTGCTGCGGGAGCAGCACCGGACCACCAGCGCTGCGGAAGCGCTGCTGGCAGGGAAGCACCCGCCCGGCCGGAAGGCCCGAGCGCGGCGGCAGCGCGGGCTACTGCCAGCGGAAGAACTTGAGGGCGAGCGCGAAGCAGACGGCGCCCCAGCCCGCCAGCACCGCGAGTTCGGGCGCGAGGGCGGCGAGGGGCGTGGCCTCGAGCATCACGCCGCGGAGCGCGTCGTTCAGCGCCGTGAGGGGCAGCGCCTGGATGAAGGGCTGGACCGCGTCCGGGAAGCGCTCGGTCGAGAAGAAGACGCCGGAGAAGATCCACATCGGGAACATCGCCAGGTTGGTCAGGCCCGAGACGCCCTCGAGCGTCCGCGGCCGCGCCGCGATGAGCAGGCCGAGCCCGACGAACGACAGCGCGCCGACCACGATGACCAGGGCGAGCGCGGCGAGCGAGCCGGCGATCGGCACGCCGAGGACGAGGACCGCGAACAGCAGCAAGGCGATGACCTCGATCGCCAGGAACACGAGCCGCGCCCCGAGGTGCGCGACAAGGAGCTGCCAGCGCTTCATCGGCGCCGCCACGAACAGCTTCAGGAGCTTGCCGATGCGCTGCTGCACGATCGAGAAGCCGATCGCCCAGATCCCGGTCGACATCAGGTTCATGCCGAGCAGCCCGGGCACGAGGAAATCGATGTAGCGCGAGCCCTTCTCGGTCATCTCGAGCGCGGCCGGGCGGAACGCGTCCGCGCGCCCCGCCGCGCGCTGGAGCGCCTCGTCGACCTCGAGCCGGGCGATGCGGCTCTCCGGCCGCGTCGGATCGGACCAGTACGTGGGCGGATCGGTGGCCAGCACGACCAGCGCGACCTTGCCGGCCCGGAGCTCCTGCTGCGCCTGCTCCCGCGGGACCACCCGGGCGACGACCTGCCCGGAGGCCTCGAGCGCGGCGCGCCGCGCCTCGGCCCCGGCGCCCACCTCGACGCTCACCGGCAGCGGCGCCGCGGCCTGGTCCCGGAACGCGACGGCCAGCGCCGACGAGAGCAGGATGGGGAACACGAGCATCCAGAAGATCGCCTCGGGCTCGCGCAGGAACTCCGCCACCCGCGCCCGGATGAGGAGCACGAGCGGCGCGCCGCGCAGCGAGCGGAGCCACCGCGCCATCACGCCGCCTCCTCGCCCGCGAGCTTCCGCCCCGCGAGCGCCATGAACACGTCCTCCAGGCTCGCGTGGTGCGTCGCGAGCCGCCGCGGCGCGGCGTCGCGCGCGGCGCAGAGCGCGAGCAGCGGCGGGAGCACGCGCGCCACGTCGCGCACCGTCAGCCGGAGCGCCCCGTGCGCGAAGCGCACCGCCTCCACCCCGGGCAGCGCCCTGAGCTCCTCCTCGGCGATCTCGCCGTCCACCTCGACCTCCACGACGTGCTCGGCGCCCAGCGACGCGACGAGCGCCGCCGGCGTGCCGAGCGAGAGCAGCCGCCCGCGATCGACGATCGCGACGCGGTCGCAGAGCCGCGCGGCCTCCTCCATGTAGTGCGTGGTCAGGAGGATCGTGCGGCCGCGCGCCTTCAGGTCCTCGACGACGTCCCAGATCTCGCGGCGCGACGCCGGGTCGAGGCCGGTGCTCGGCTCTTCTAGGAAGAGCACCTCCGGGTCGCCGGCGAGCGCGCAGGCGAGCGACAGCCGCTGCTTCTGCCCGCCCGAGAGGTTGCGGACGTAATCAAACGCTTTCTCTTCGAGCCCGACCAGGGCGAGGACTTCCGACACTTCCTGGCCTCGCGGGTAGAAGCTGCGGAAGAGCGCGACGACCTCGATGACGCGGAGCTTCTCGGGGAACTTGGTTTCTTGAAGCTGGATGCCGAGGCGCGCGCGAAGGTCACG
>JAICEP010000706.1 GCA_025924095.1 Sorangium sp. | reverse complement strand
GAAAGCGCTCGAACACCGCTGGCCACACCACCAGATTGGCGACCCCGCTCTCGTCCTCGATGGTGATGAAGATGACGCCGCTCGCGGTGCCCGGGCGCTGGCGGACCAGAGCCAGGCCGGCGACCTCGACCCGGCGGCCGTCGTCGATCTCGGCCAGGCGCGCGGCCTTGATCACCCGCCGCCCCAGCCAGGGGCGCAGCAGGGCGAGCGGATGGCAGCGCAGGGTCAGGCGCAGATTGGCGTAGTCCTCGGCGACCTCCTGGCCGAGCGTCATGCGCGGCAGGGCGATGCCCGGCTCCGTGTGGGCGGTCCGGCCCTCGGCCCAGGCGAACAGTGGCGGCAGGTCGAGTTCGTGGCCGGTGCGGTCGAGGCCGATGGCGCGCCAGATGGCGCCGCGCCGGTCGAGCTCGAGCGAGCCGAAGGCATCGGCCCTGGCCAGGCGATCGAGCGCCGCGGCGCTCACGCCGGCGCGCCGGCGCAGATCGGCGAGATCGGCATAGCCGCCCGCACGCGCCGCCACCAGTCGCATCATCTCCTCCTGCTTCAGCCCCTTGACCTGACGAAAGCCGAGGCGCAGCGCGCATCGTCGCGAAACACCGCCTCTCCCATTCTCGGGTCCGGCCTGCATCACCTCGACATCCGCTGGGATTGGTGGGAAGCCCGGAACGGGCGCCGCCGCGCCCAGGGTTGCGGGAACGCTCGTCACCTGTGGCGCCGCGCGCTCCTCAAGGTCCAAGATTCCCTTTGCGACAGAAACGCTCGCGCCTTGCGGCGCGACGCGCCCTTCGGCGCTCGGGATTATCGCTGCCAGAGTAGCTTGCGGCGCCGCGCGTACATCGACGCTCGGAATTACCGTTGCAAGGGTAACTTGCGGTCCCGCGCGACCTTGGCCGTCCGTGATGGCCGTTGCGGCCGTAACCCTTTGTTTACCATCAGCCGCTACGATCGCATCATGCCGTAGGCTATGGTGGGAATCCGAGCGCCGCTCTTCTTCCGGGAACGGCGCACGGACTCCCACCATCGCAGGCGACGCCGATCGTGCAGCATCAATGGTTGACAAGTCGTTAACCGGACCGTCGTGGGTCGAGCGCAAAGATGGCGGGGAAGTGGTCGGGTTTTCGTGCTGCACGTCCGGATGCCCACCCGCTCGGCCCTGCTGGTGACATCCGGATGGAAAATCGGTCGTGCCTGTGGGCTGCTCGTCCGGGTGTCCGCCTGCCCGAGCGTGCCGGTGATCCTCGGGCGGCAACCGCGGCCCTGCCTCAACCTCCGGCACTGGGACCGGCTCCGGCTCCAGCGTGCAGTCCCAGTCGCTCCGATTGACGTCCACCGGCAGCACGGGGACGCCGTGATCGCGGGCATCGCGCACGATCTGCGCGGGCGCATAGAAGCCCATGGGCTGGCTGTTCAGCAGCGCGCAGGCGAAAACTTCCGGATAATGGCACTTCAGCCACGACGAGACGTAGACCAGGAGCGCGAAGCTGGCGGCGTGGGACTCCGGAAAACCATAAGTGCCGAAGCCCTCGATCTGCTGGAAGCAGCGCTCGGCGAAGGCGCGCTCATAGCCGTTCGCGACCATGCCGGCGATGAACTTGTCCCGAAAGGTATGGATCGTCCCGACCCGCTTGAAGGTCGCCATGGCGCGGCGCAGCCGGTCGGATTCCGAGGGCGTGAAGCCGGCGCCCACGATCGCGATCTGCATCGCCTGCTCCTGGAACAGCGGCACGCCGAGCGTGCGCTCCAGGATGGGGTCCAGGCACGGGTGCGGAGACACCGGCGGCTCCTGCCCCGTCCGCCGGCGCAGGTAGGGGTGCACCATCCCGCCCTGGATGGGCCCGGGACGCACGATCGCCACCTCGATCACCAGATCGTAGAACTTGCTCGGCTTCAGCCGCGGGAGCATCGCCATCTGGGCGCGGCTCTCTATCTGGAACACCCCCACCGTGTCGGCCCGGCCGATCGCCTCGTAGACGGCCGGGTCCTCCGGCGGGATCTGCGCGAGCGCCGCGATCGGATCGAACGCGGCGCCTCGGCCTGCACGGACCGAGAGATCCGCGGATGAAGGGTCACGAGCCGCATGAGCCGAGAGACCCGCGAGCTCGGCGTACCGGTCCGCGTGGATCAACGCGAGCGCCTTGCGGATCGCCGTCAGCATGCCGAGGGCCAGGACGTCGATCTTGAAGAAGCCGAGATCGTCGAGGTCGTCCTTGTCCCACGGGATCACCGTGCGGCCCTCCATCCGCGCAGGCTCGACCGGGGCCACCTTGTGCAGCGGCTCCGACGACAGTACGAAGCCGCCGACGTGGATCGAGAGGTGGCGCGGGAAGCCCTCCAGCGCGCTCGCCATCAGGACGGTTTGCCGGACGCGCACGTCGTCCGGATCGAGGCCCGCCTCGCTCACCCGCTGCTCGGTGATGTCCGCCTCGTGGTGGAGCACGAGGCCGCTCAGCCTGTCGACCTGATCCGCCGAGAAACCGAACGCCTTGCCCACCTCGCGCAGCGCGCTCTTGCCGCGGTAGGCGATCACCTCCGAGACCATCGCCGCCCGGTCGCGGCCGTACATCTCGTAGATCGCCTGGATCACCTCCTCCCGGCGCTCGTGCTCGAAATCGACGTCGATGTCCGGCGGCTCGTTGCGCTCCTCCGACAGGAAGCGCTCGAAGAGCAGGTTGGACCGGGCCGGATCCACCGCCGTCACGCCAAGCACGAAGCACACCGCGCTGTTCGCCGCGCTCCCTCGGCCCTGGCAGAGGATCTGCCGCGCGCGGGCGATCTTCACGACCTGCTGCACGCTGAGGAAGTAGGGGGCCACGCCGAGCTTCGCGATCAGGGCGAGCTCCTTCTCGATCTGCGCGCGCACCTGCGGCGGCGTCCCCTCCGGGTAGCGGTCGCGGCAGCCCTCCTCGGTGAGGCGGCGCAGCGCCTGATCCGACGTCTCCCCCGGCATGCAGAGGGCGTCGCTCGGGAAGCTGTAGCGGAGCTCGGCCAGCGAGAAGCGGCAGCGGGACGCGACCTCCACCGTGCGCGCGACCCAGGCCGGATGATCGCGGAACAGCGCCGCCATCTGCGCGCCGGACCGCACGTACGCCTCCGCGTTGGGCGCGATCCGCGTCCCGGCTTGATCGAGCGTGGTCTTGGTCCGGATGCACGTGAGCACGTCGGCGAGCGGCTTGCGCGACGGGTGATGGTAGAGCGGGCGCGCGGTCGGCACCACGCAGGGGCCATAGCGCCGCTCCGCCGCGAGGGCCGCCGCGACGCGCTCGCCGTCGCGGCGATCGAGGTGCTTCCAGGTCGCGACGAGCGCGCGCTCGCCGAACGCGTCGCGCAGCGCGCCGATGAGCGCGCCGGAGACGGCCGCGGGCACGAGCGGATCGAGCGGCACGATCGCGGAGAGGCCCCGCGGCGCCGCCGCGATCGCCTCCGCCGAGAGGCTCGCCGTACCCTTCTCGCAATCGGCGTGCGCGATCGTGAGCAGCCGGCAGAGGTTCGCGTAACCCTCGCTGTCCTCGACCAGGAGGACCACCGAGGGCTGGACCTCCGGCGCGCGCTCGGCGCGTGGCGCGACGCGCTCGACCGCCGAGCGCGGCGCCCCGATCGTCAGCTCGGCCCCGACGATCACCCGCTGATCGATCTTCTTCGCCGCCGTGTGCGCGCGGACGCTGCCGTAGATCCCGTCGCGATCGCAGAGCGCGAGCCCATCGAGGCCGAGCTCCTTGGCGCGGTGCACGAGCTCCTCGGGGTGCGAGGCGCCCTCGAGGAACGAGAAGCAGGAGCGGCCGCACAGCTCCGCGAACGGCACCGAGGCGCCGGCGCTCACTCGCACCACCCCTGCAGGAAGGCCTCGCCCGTCGCGCGGTCGACGTAGATCCACGCCTCACCGCAGGAGCTCGCGCTCGCGCCGTCGCGGGGAGGGCGCAGCTCGCCGAGGCGCGCCGGGGCGGCCCTGCCGGACGGAGAGCCCGAGACCAGCCAGGCGCGCGCGTAATCGCGCGAGGCCGGCGTGGGCGTCCACCACTCCACCGCGTCGATCCGCATCACGAAGGAGAGCCGTTCGATCGCGTAGAGGTGCCGATCGACGGCCACGATCGCCCCGCGCCCCACCCGGCCGAGCGGGATCGGCTGCGCGAGGAGCCGCGCGGGCTCCGGCGCCGACGCGTCGGCCCCCTCCACGCGCTCGCCCGCGGCCGCCCCCTGCTCCGCCGCGGCCCGATCCGCCGCGGCGCGCGCGCGGGCAG
>JAICEP010000705.1 GCA_025924095.1 Sorangium sp. | reverse complement strand
TCGCCGCGGGCATAGCGGCCGCGGGCGTGCTCGAGCCCACCGAGGTTGTGGAGCACGGGCGAGAGCTCGGGGTGGTCCGGCCCGTGGACCCGCTCGAGGATGCGGAGCGCCCGGCGGTAGAGCCGCGCCCCCTCGGCGAAGCGTCCGCGGTACTTGCAGCTCATCGCGAGCTCGTTGAGGCAGGCGGCGACCTCGACGTCGCGGGCGCCGAAGGCCGCCTCGACCAGCCGGAGCGCGCGGCGGGCGCGCCCCGCGGCGTCGACGTAGCGGCCCTGGAGTCGAGCGCTCGCGGCCAGGGCGCGCCACGCCTGGACGCGGAGCCGCGCCAACTCGCCGCGTCCTCGGGCCGGCGCGAGGACGCGGACAGCGCGGCGCGCGTGCGCTTCAGCGGCCCGAGGGTCGCCGGACGTCGCCGCGATCTGCGAGAGCAGGAGGAGCGCGCCGGCCGACTCCGGGTGGTCAGGCCCGAGCTCCCGCTCGATGAGCGCGAGCGCCTCGCCGGCGTCCGAGCGCGCCTCCCGGAGCATGCCCGTCGAGAGATGATGGAGGGCGCGCTCGCGCAGAGCCCTCTGTGTCCTCTGTGGCGCTGTGGTTCCCTCTCTCATGAAACCGTGGACGAGCCTGGCGACACGATGCCTGAATCGCCCCTCGCCGGAGGTGCGCTAGGTCTCCCGCTCGAGCGCGCGCACCAGGAGCGGCGCCACCGAGCGCAGGGCGCCGGGCGGTTCGGCGAGCTGCTGGCTGCCAGGGTGCGAGTCGGTGCCGAGCAGCGTCGTGAACACGCCGGCCTTCCTGATCTTCTCGAGCGAGTCGCCCGGCAGGACGAGGTGGCTCGCGACGGCGTGGACCTTGGAGGCCCCGGCGGCGAGGTAGGCGCGCCCCGCCTGGACGAGCGACGAGCCGGTGCGGACCATGTCGTCGTAGATGACGACCTCGCGGCCCGAGACATCGGCGTTGACGCCGGTCACGCCGAGCCCGTCGCCCCGCCGCTCCTTGTAGACGAACGCCGGCTCGACGCCGAGGCCGCGGGCGAGGCTCTGCACCCACTTGGCCCGGCCGGCGTCCGTCGCCGCGAGCACGTACGGGCGATCGCCCATCAGCTCGCGGACCGCCTGCGTGATGAGCGGAGCGCCGTACAGGTGGCGCGTCACGTGCGAGTCGCTGAAATAGAACTCGATGCCGTCGGTGTGCAGATCGAAGAGGAAGATGCGCGTGCCCGCGTCGCACGCCGGGATCGCCGAGATGAGCCGCGCCCGCGTCTTCGCGGTCACCACCTCGCCCGGCTTCACGGCCCGCTCCATGGTCGCGTAGCCGAAATAGGGCATCACGATGGAGAGCGACCGGGCGCCGGCGCGCGAGATGGCGCAGCCGAGGTCGTAGATCTCGAGCCAGTCGAGGTCCTGCGGGGCGCCGCCGAGCAGGACCACGTCGCGCCCCCAGCACTCGACCGCGACGCGCAGGTAGCGCTCGCCGTCCGGGAAGCTCTTGCGCTCGACGAGGCCGCGCTCGAAGTCGCCTGCGGCCAGGAAGGCGGGCTCGAGGTACGCGTACGAGCGGATCGTGATGAGGAGACGGCGCTGGCTCATCGCGCCCCCCGTCGGGGCGCCCGGCCCGGCGCGGCGGGCCCTCGACGAGCGCCGCGGGCCGGCGCGCCCTTCGCGGGCGGCGCGGCCTTCGCACGAAGCGCGGCCTTCGCGGGCGGCCCGGCCTTCGCGGGAGGCGCGCCCTTCGCGGGCAGCCCGGCCTTCGCGGGAGGCGCGCCCTTCGCGGGCAGCCCGGCCTTCGCAGGAGGCGCGCCCACGCTGGCGAGGACGCTCTTCAGGTGGGGCTCCATGCCCGGCTCGCTCGGGAAGTCGATGGGATCGGGGAGATCTTTCATCTGCACGACGTCGCATCCTGCTTCACGCGCGGCCTCGTGCAAATGGCGCCGGAACTTGGCGCGCACGATGCCGCGGTGGTTTGTGCACGCGAGCAACCGGCCGCCCGGGGCGAGCAGGCGGAAGGCGAGCGCCGCCAGCGCGCCGAAATCGCTCGCCGCGCTGAAGCGGCTCTTCTTCGTGGTCGCGAAGCTCGGCGGATCGATCACGATGAGGTCGAAGCGCTGGCCGGCCTGGGCGGCGGTCTTCAGCCACGGGAACACGTCGGCCTCGACCACGACGTGCGCCGCCGCATCCGCGCCGATCGCGTCGAGGTTCTCGCGCGCCCAGGCAACAGCGCCCCGGGACACGTCGACCGTGACGCTCTCGCGCGCGCCGCCCGCCACGGCCGCGACGGAGAAGCCGCCCGTATAGGCGAACAGGTTCAGCACCCGCGCGCCCCGGGCGAGCTCGCGCACCCGCCGCCGGTTCTCGCGCTGGTCGAGGAAGATGCCGGTCGAGAGCCCGTCGCCGAGCCGCACCTTGAACGGCAGCCCGTGCTCGAGGACGGTGAGCTCCTCCGGGGCGCTCTCCCCGCGGACGGCGTGCCGCGGGGCGAACTCCTCGCGCCGCGCGTCCACGATGACGCTCGCGTGCTTCGGGCGCACCTTGAGGTAGACGCCCCTCGCCCCGAGCCGGTGGGCCGCGTCGAGCACGACGTCGCGCGGCGGCGCGCCCGGCTCGCCCTCGCCCGCGCCGAACAGCGACACGACGAGGTGCTCGCCGTAGAGGTCGACCGAGACGAAGGGCAGGCCGTCGCCCGCGCCGTGGACGAGCCGGAACGCCGTGGTGTCGCCGGCGCGCGCGACGCCGTAGCGCCGCTCGGCGGCCTCGCGCATGGCGCGCTCGACGACCGCGACGCCCCCCGCGTACGGGTCCACGGCCGAGGCCGCGAGCCACGCCTCGAAGGCCGCTGGCAGCTGCGATCGGAAGGTCGCGGCCGCGCCCGTGGCCGGGTGCTCGAGGCGGAGCTCGGCGGCGTGCAGGAGCAGGCGCGGGGCCTCGGCGCCGCCGTAGAGCGGATCGCCGGTGATGGGCAAGCCGATCGCGGCGAGCTGCACCCTGAGCTGGTGGGTGCGGCCGGTCTCGGGCCGGAGCTCGAGCAGGGCGCGGTCGCCGCGGCGCTCGAGGAGCCGGTAGCGGGTGTTCGCCAGCACGCCGCCCGCGGCTTTCTCCTGGCCGCCCGCGCCCCGATCCTTCCGCCCCGCGCCCCGATCCTCCCGCCCTGCGCCCCGATCCTCCCGCCCTGCGCCCCGATCCTCCCGCCCTGCGCCGGCCTCGGCGATCGCGCGCATCGCGCCGCCCGGCGCCGGGACGAGGCGGTGCCGCAGCGTGCCGCGCGGCGCGCGATCGCCGAAGCCGGAGACGGCGGCGACGTACGTCTTCTGCACGGTGCGCCCCTCGAACTGCCGCGCGACGGCGGCGTTCGCCTCGCGCCGGCGCGTGAACAGGAGGACCCCCGAGGTGTCGCGATCGAGCCGCTGGTGGATCCCGAGGTACGCCTCGGCGTCGCCCCGGCCGCGGAGGAAGGCGCGGAGGCGCGTCACCACATCGTCGATCCGGTCCGCCTCCGGCGCGTGCGTCGACAGGCCAGCCGGCTTGTCGACAACGATGAGATCCGCGTCCTCGGCGAGGATCCACTCCGGATGGAAGTCGGGAAAGAGCTCGGAGAGCGAGAGGGGCGGTGTCATCAATTCTGCTTGACGTCGGTGCCGGGCGGCGCGGTGAACTGGAACTCCGCGGGATCGATCGACGCGGGCTGCGACGCGTCCTCGAAGTCGAACCGGTTCCGGTTGCCCTGCGCGTCGACGATGAGGACGCGGCGCACGACGCCCGGGTCCTTCTTCGCGAGGAGCGCCCTGTCGATATAGAACATCACGAACTCGTAGTGAGGAGTCGGCGCCCGCGGCTTGCCGACGAGCACGGGGCCGCCCGCGAAGCTCGCCTTCTCGTTGAACGTGAACGTGAACGACGGGCGGAGCCCGTGGCCCATGAGGAACGAGAGGGCGCCCGGATACTCCGAGTTCTGCACCCGCGTCACGAACATCTGCCGGTCCTCGGCGACGTAGACCTTGAGCGACGCGCCGTCGGAGACGATGCGGTTCTGGTTCGGCGGGTCGTAGCGAAACGAGATCCTGTCCGGCTTCGCGACCGAGAGCGTGCCGCTCTGCTTCTTGACGGCGCCGGAGATCTTCTGCGTGTGCTCCTGCTTGAAGCGGGCGAAGTACGTCTTCTTGCCGACGAAGATCGCGTCGACCTCCGCCGCCACGGCGTCCGCGGATCCGGCCTCGGCGGGCGGCACAGGGGGCGGCGCCCCCGGCGCCCCCGGCGCC
>JAICEP010000704.1 GCA_025924095.1 Sorangium sp. | reverse complement strand
GCTGGGCGCCCCCGGGTCGCGCAGAGTCGAGCAGTACGTGACGACCACCGATGGACGGTTGCTCAGCTGGACCACCTATGAGGAGAAGGGAGCGACCCTCCGATGTCCATCAGGAGAGTCGTGAGCCCATCACGCTCCCGCTCGTAGGCCGGCCCAGGACGCAGAGAGCGCGGAACGTTAGAGCTCTGGCCGCGCCTTCGCGCTCGCTCCCCGCTACTCCTTCCGCGGCTTCCACGGATCGTCCTGATAAAGATAGTTCGGCTTCAGGATCTTGTTCTCCATGTTGGTGTGGAACACCCCCATGGTCGACGCCGACATCGGCGGCACGATCCACGTCCAGTCCGCGTAGACCGGGCGCTCGCACTGCCGCTCCTGCT
This sequence comes from Sorangium sp., assembly GCA_025924095.1. Classification (GTDB taxonomy): domain Bacteria; phylum Myxococcota_A; class Polyangia; order Polyangiales; family Polyangiaceae; genus Sorangium. Next base: position 3,874 of record JAICEP010000704.1, on the reverse strand, counting down.
GCTCGAACTTCTTGAAGTACTCCGACAGCGTGTGGTGGTCGAGCATCCGCACCTTCGCCTGACGGAACGAGTGCAGCACCGCGAGGTTCAGCTCGACCAGCGCGGCGTCCTGCCACAGCGTGTCGCTGCGCGACCGGTCCAGCCCGAGGCGATCCGCGATGAGCGGCAGCTGGTTGTACCGTGTCACGTCGCTCAGGTTGCGCGCGCCGATCTCGGTCCCCATGTAGAAGCCGTTGAACGGCGCCGCCGTGTAGTGGATCCCGCCGAGGTCGAGGGCCAGGTTGCTCACCGCCGGCAGCGCATGCCACCTCAGCCCGAGCTCGGCGAACCACGCGTGGCGCGGGTGCTCGATCGGAACCTCGAGCACCCGCTCCCGCGGCACCTCGAACCACCGCGGCCGGGCGTCGCCGATCTGGACGATCAACGGCAGCAGATCGAACCGCGTCCGCTCCCCGCCCGGCCACCCCAGCGCGAGGGCCTGCTCCGTCAGCTCCACGTTCGCCGGATCGCCAAGGATGCCCCCGTCCGGGAGCCGGTAGCCCGCATAGCGCACGATCTGCCCGTTCCAGATGCGGATCCGCGGCTCCCCCGGCCTGAACACCGACATGGTCGCCCGGATGTCGCCCCCGTTCGTCGCCAGATCGAGGTGCTCGAGCAGCGCCTGGAAGATCTCCTCCTCCGTCTTCAGATGCCGCAGATCGCGCACGTGGAGCGTCGACCAGAAGAACCGCCCGATGCAGCGCGAGCTGTTGCGCCACGCCAGCCGCGCCCCGTAGGCGAGCTCGTCGGGGAGGTGCGTGTAGGTCCCGTGCTTCTCCAGGCTCGCCCGCACCTCCTGCCAGCGCTCGTCCACGGCGGAGGGCACCCCGAGCTCCGCGTAGCACTGGCGCAGGAACGCCTCGGCCTCGATCGGCACCGCCGCGGGCGCGGTCGGGGTCAGGTGAAACGACCCGTGCTCGACCGGACAGACCCCGCCGGCCACGCGGACAGCGCCGGCCCGCCGGAGCGGCGTCGGGCGGATCGCTCCGGCGACGTCGACGTTCGAGGTGAACAGCTCCCGCTCGATGGCGTCCTGCGGCCAGCCCGCCGCGCGCAGGTGCTCGAGCGCGTCGCGCATGAAGGCCTCGGGCCCGCACACGAGCGCCCGCGAGCCCGGCCGGTAAGGGTACAGCTCGGCCACGTGCTCCCGAGACAGCCGCCCCTCCGCCTGCGTCGCGCGCAGGCGGAACGCGACGCCGGGCGTGCGGGCAGCGACCGCGCGCAGCTCCTCCTCGAAATAGAGGAAGTCCGCGGGGCGCGACGCCGACCAGTCGAGCAGGAAGCCCCGCGCGTCAGGGCGGTCGGCCCGCCCGTCGAGCGCCCGCAGCATCGCCATGGCCGGCGTGACGCCGATCCCGCCCGCGAGGAACACAACCCGCTCCACGGGCGGCGCCGGAAGGACGAAGCCGCCCCGCGGCGCCGAGGCGCGCAGCAGCGAGGCCGCGGCGCGCTCGCACAGCCACCGGGAGAAGACCCCGAGCTCCTCGCGCTTCACCGTGATCTCGTAGTCGCCGCCCACGCGCGCGGGCGCCGAGAGCGTGTACGCGCGCGCCACCCAGCGCCGATCGAGGTAGCCCTGCACGAGCACGTGCTGCCCGGGAATGGACGCCGCCGGCGCGCCGCCGATCGGCGACAGCGCGATCTGGAAGATCCCGGGAGAGAGCTCCCGCGCGCCCTTCACCTCCGCCTGCACAAGGCTCGACCCGCCCAGCATCTCCTCGATCGCCGGGACGCAGCCGCCGCAGATCTGCCCCGCCCGCGTCCGCTCGGACAGCTCGGCCAGCGTCGCGCACCCGGCCTCGACGAAGCCCGTGATCTGCCCGCGCTTGACCCCGGCGCAGTTGCACACGACCTCGTTCGGCTCGAACAGCGCCGCGGGCTGCTCGAGGTTCAGCTCGCCGAGCTCCCGGAACGTCGTGAGCTGCCAGCCGGGCAGCGGGGCGCGCGCCATGAGCAACCGCATCGCGGCCGGGAGGTCCTGCCACTCGCCCTCGATGTGCAGCCCCGCGAGCTGCCCGTCCGACACGAGCAGCGCGCGGCGCCTGTCGCGGTCCCCGCTCGTCACCCACCGGAGGCTCACGGGGGGCGCGTCGAGCCACCGCGCCGAGACGCCGCTCCCGTCGAGCGCGCGGGAGAGCGAGAGGATCCGGCCGCCGCTGTCCACGATCGTCGCGACCGCCACCGCCTTGCCGGCCAGCGCGCCCATCGCGGCCCCCTCCTCGACGATCGTCTCGCGCCGGGAGAGGAGCCCCTGCCCGGGGAGCAGGTGGACGTTGACGTAGTCGAGCGCGTGCCGCTCGGCCCACACGTCGACGCCCACGGGCGGGAGATCCAGCCAGGCCTCGTCGGACCCGCGGGCCTCCTCGGGGATCCCTTCCGCGGCCACGCTCGCCCACCCCTCGATCAGCGCCTCGGCCGCCGCCCGTCGCAGGCCCGCCTGGACCAGCGTCGCGACGGCCCTGTCCGCCGGCGTGTCCACGTACCGGATCTCGAAGGTGTCCTCGCGGAGCAGCCGCTGGACCAGGTTGTCGAGCCGCCCCCGCAACCCGGCGGTGAACTCCTCGAAATCGAGCGTCCCGTCGCCGGTCGTGTCCGCGGCCTGGAGCAGCGCCCTCGCCTCGTCGGTCGGGACCCCGAGGCCGGTGAGGTAAGGCAGGAGCTCGTCCTCGCTGAGCGCACGGTTGCGGTCGCGATCGATCTCCTCGAACCTCCGCCACGCGAAGCGCTCGCTCGTCAGCGCGGCCCGGACGGCGCTGGAGAGCGCGGCCGCCACCTGAGCGCCGGTGCGCGCGGCCGGGCCGCAGACGACCGGCGCCTGGACGCCGGGCTGCTCGAGCGCGCGGATCGCCATGCGGGCCACGTCGGCCGGCGCGACCCAGGGCAGCGCGCCATTTCCGAGCGGCAACGGCAGCGTGCGACGGAGCCGGATCTCCTCGCGCCAGAGGTTGAGCGCGCTGAGCAAGGGGCCGTGCCACACGGCCGTCACCCTGGCGCCGGAGGCGCGCACAAATGCCTCAGCGTCGCGGATCTGCTGTCCCACCCGGCTCGACGGAGGAAGGTACGGGCCCACCCAGAGGAGATGCGACGCGCCCACCTCCCTGGCCGAGGCGACGAATGTCCGCGCGGCCACATGGGGATAGGCGAGATCCGCGGTGCTCAGCACGAGCGCGATGGTCGGCTCCGCGGGCTCGATCGGCAGGGATTGGAGGAAGGAGGCGAGGTCGTTCTTCGGCTCGGAGCAGACGATTTTGAGGAAGCTCATGGTGCTCGGCAGGGGCAACCGCGGAGGGGCGAAGCTCGCCCTCCCGCGCGCCGGTCGACGTCGATGGATGCGCGCAGACGCGCGGATCCCGCCGCCCAGGATACGGCGCATCGCCCGGCGACCCGAAAGGCGAAACGTCGGCTCGATGCATCCCGCGCGAAACGCCAGATCGACGCGCCGCACACCGCCGCGTCAAGTCATCGAATCATGCGAGGCGTCAGGGGATCCCGCATTCTGTGTGAAGCTTACCCCTGTGCCCGTAACAAACTGCCCCATGGGGCAGTTTGGCGCGCCGGTCAGCTCTCTCACCCTGTCGGGCGATGACGCCGACGTGGCCACCGTTCGCCGGTCCGCTCCGGATAGCCACTGACCAGGGCCGAGGATCTCGCGCGCTCGCCCGGGTCATCTACCGGACGGTAGCCGCTGGATTCACGGGAAATCCCGGGAGAAGCGGCGCGACGGACGAGCACGCCTGAGGCGGCCGTGCGCGCGCGAGCTCCCTTCGGAGTGCCTCTCACGCCCCTCGAGACTGTGTACGACTGCGAACTGGACATACGGGCACGATCCTTGAAT
>JAICEP010000703.1 GCA_025924095.1 Sorangium sp. | reverse complement strand
CGCCGGCCTCAGTGAACGAACGGGGCTCGGCATCCGCCGGCCCCTCTGCCGCGGCGCAGGATAACCGCGCATCGCGTGATGCGCATCGCGCATCGCAAGATACCGGGCGCGCGCTCCACGCCGGCGCGCCGACGAGGTAAAATGACCGCGTGGATCCGCTGGCGGGACGATGGAGGCGAGCCGTCTCTTCCTTGAAGGAGCTCCGGCTGCGGGTCGCGTTCGTGCGGAGCGAGATGCTGCGCGCCGAGCCCGCCTCCGTCGCCCGCGCGCTCGACGACCTCTGCAGCGACGCCGAGCAGGCTGATCCCGGCGCGCGCGACGTGCTCGGCGCCGTCGTGCCGGTCCTCGCGGATCCGGCGCTCTCCGAGCGCGTCGAGCAGCTCCGGGAGCTCGCCCCCTCCCTCTCCCTCCTGTCGCTCTCGCGGCTCCTGCGCCGCAAGGCGCGGCGACACGAGGCGCAGCCGGCCTCGCCGGCGACCGACGAGCGCCGCCTCGCCACGTCGAGCGCGGGCCGCGCGCTCTCGCTCGGCGAGCGGCGCGCGCTCGCGCGGCGGCCGACGCGCGCCGCCTTCGACGCCCTGCTGCGGGACCCGCACCCGCTCGTCATCCGCAACCTGCTCGCGAACCCGCGCCTGACCGAGGACGACGTCGTCCGCCTCGCGGCGCGGCGCCCGGCGAGCCCGGAGGTCATGACGGAGCTCGCGCGGCACCCCGAGTGGCCCCAGCGCGCGCGGGTGCGCATGGCCATCGTGCAGAACCCGGGCGCGCCGCCGGAGCTCGCCGTGCCCATGGTGCGCCTCCTCCTGCGGCCCGAGCTCCTGCAGCTCGCGGCGGCGGCGGACGTGCCCGCGGTCGTGCGCGCCGCGGCGCGGGAGCTGCTCGAGCGCCGTCCGCCCGTCCCGCACAAGCCGGGCGGCGCGCTGAAGCAGTGAGCGGCCCGCGCTGCCCGGGGACGGCGCCCCGTCACCGCCCGGGCACGCCGCGGCGCCGCGCACGCCGCGCCGCGGCCGCGGCGAGCGCCGCCGCAGCGAGGCAAGGCAGCGCGCCGTGCGCAGGACCGGCGGCGTGCGCGCAGGCCGCCGCCGAGGCGCCGTCCGCCGGCGCCGGGCGGCGCGCGCGCGTGCAGGGCGCGCTGAGATCGGGCGCCGTCCAGGGCTGGTGGAACGCCATCGCGCGCTCCACCGGGTCGTCCACGTTGCTGAGCTCCTCGCTCGGCTCCTCGCCGATCGCGATCCAGAGCCGTACGCGGCGCGCCTCCGGGCTCCACGCGACAAGGTGATAGCTCCCGGTCTCGGGCACCTCGATCCGCTGCTCGAGCAGGAGCCAGGAGCGGGCGCCGGTGACGGGCTCGCGGACCACCTCCGCGTCGTGCACGCTCCGGGTCACGAAGATCCGCGCGCCGAGCCCCGCGGGCGCCGCGAAGGGCAGCCCCGCGGGCCGCGGCAGGCCGGGGCCGAGCAGCGCGAGGGAGGGGCGCTCGCGGCGGAGCGCGTCCATCTCCGGCATGCCGAGCTGCACGCGGAGCGTCTCTCCCTGCGCGGCGCCGAGCTTCAGCCACACCGGGCGGCTCGGACACCCGAGCTCGGAATACACGACGCGAGAAAGGTGGAGCTCGGAGAACTCGAGGGCTTCCTCGGCGCTCGAGTGGTCTCCGTAATCGAAGAACATCTGGCGTGCGCGCGCGGGGGACGCGGACGCGAGGAGGGCCGCCAGCGTGATCGCCACGAGGGCGAGGCGCTCGAGGCGCCCGCGGAGCGTCGCGCGGCGGGTCCGGGGGATCATGTCTCTCGACAGGATCCCTGGGGCCGAAGATCGATCTGTCCACGCCGAATGCGCCGCGCCGTGAGGGGGAAATTATCTGTTATCGCCAGTTACCGTGGTTACCGTCAATCGCGGGGAAGGCGCCGGGAAGCAGAAGAGGACGAGCACGATGCGCGACGCCGGCCGCGCTCGCGGGAGCCGGCGGGGGGTTAGGCGACCTCGGTCCAGCACCGCGCGAGGCGGCGGACCCCCTCGTCGAGGTCCTCGTCGCGCGCGACCGACGAGAAGCTCAGTCGGAGGGCGAACGGGGTCACGGCGCCGTTCGCGCGGAACAGCGACCCTGGGTCGAAGGCGACGCCGTGCTCGATGGCGGCGGCCAGGAAGAACGCCTCGTTCGGCTCGGCGTCGGGCTCGACCCAGAGAGCGAAGCCGCCGGCGGGCGACTCGAACCTCCAGCCGGGCAGGTACCGGCGGAGCGCTTGCTCCATGCGGGCGGCGCGGCGGGCGTAGAACTCGCGCAGGCGCACGAGCCGCTGATCGAAGTCCTCGTTGCGGAGGTAGTCTTCCAGGATGGCCTGCGGCAGGCTGGCCGCCTGCGGGTCGTCGGCTTGCTTCAGCTTGAGGACATCGGCCCGGAGCGCGCGGGGGGGCACGAGCCAGCCGACGCGGAGCCCGGGGCACAGCGTCTTCGAGAACGTCCCGACGTGGAACACGCGATCGGGCGCCTCGGCCAGGAGCGGCCGCGGGGCGGGGCCGTCGAAGCAGAGATCCGCGTAGGCGTCGTCCTCGATGATCGGCCGGAGGGTCGAGAGGACCTTTGCCCGCTCGCGCGGCGACAGCCTGCGTCCACGCGGGCTGGAGACAGCGGGCATGAGGTAATAGGCATCGACGTGGCTCCCGTCGTCGACGAGCGTCGCGCGGCGCGCCTGGAACAGATCGAGCGCGCCGGGGTAGCTCTCGGGGTCGACGCCGATCCTGGCGCCCGGCCCGCGGATCATCTGCGCGGCGAGGGACACGGCCTGCTGCGCGCCGCTGGTCACGATGACGTCGTCGCGGGCGACGCTGGCGCCGCGCCGTCGCAGCTGCCCGGCGATCCAGGAGCGGAGGTCCCCGTCGCCCTCGGGCCAGCCGTACTGGAGCGCCGGGCAGGGGGGGATCTGGAGCGCGCGGACGAACGACGCCGCGAGCTTGGACCGCGGGAACTCCCCCGGCGCCGGCAGCCCGCCCGCGAAGCTGATGAGGCCCGGTGTGTCTGCGGCCCGCCGCGTCAGGGCGTCGAACCGGCCGAGGCCGAGCCCGAGGCTGAGCCGCGTCCCGCTCCGCGGCGGATCGCGCGAGATCGGGGCCTGCGACGGCCGGGTGTGGGATGACGGGGGCGGATGGGTTGCGCGCGCGGGAACGTCCATAGATTTCAGGGTCCGGACGGGTCCCATTCAAAGATAGTGCCGCCTGCGCCGTCCGTCTCCAGACGGAGCGGAAACCCTCGGGCCCTGCGGCAGGACGTATTTCCCTGGAAAATTGGTTACATTGCGGCAACGCCGGATGGGCGAGGGCCCGCTGGTGGGTGTGGCGTGCTCGCGCGGCGTGTCAGGCTGCCACAGCGCGCCGACGGGCGTGCGGAGGTGTCCTGCAGGCGGACATGGCCTGGAAATACGGCCGTCTTGGTCTGGTCGATGGGATGTCTGCCAGGAGATCTGTATCCGCAGCGCACGCTGCTCCGAGCGTGGAGGGTGCTCGCGAGGCGTTTCGCCCGGGCCGGCCGTCGGGGAGGTGTGCTCTGGGCTAGGGCTCTGTGCCCCAGGCGAGCACGCCGTCGCGGTACACGGTGATCGACATCGAGGGCGCCCAAGCGGTCGTCGCTTCGAAGGAGTAGTCGTCGGCCTGCGTCATCTGCGCGTAATTGACGGTGCGGACGCGGATCTGTACCTCTCCGGATGTGGCGCCCGGGGCGAGGCTGCCTGCGGCGGCGAGAAAACCGAGCTCGAAGTAGTGATCGGCGTCCGTGCCAGACGCCTCGTCGAACGTCCAGGTAACCCTGGCGCACCCGCCGGTGGTCTCCGCGAAGTCGCATTCGCCCACGAGGTTCGCCGTCGCGACAGCGGCCGTGAACCAGTAGCGAATCGTCAGATCGCTGAGCGCGATGCTCTCATCTCCGGTGTTCCTGACCCGGACCTTGAACGACAGTTGCTGGGGGGTGGCGGTGATGTCTCTGGCGGCGTACTGCAGCTCGAGCGCCGGCGTGGTGACGCCGCCGGTGGTGGAGCTCGCGGTGGTGGAGCTCGTGGCGCTACCGCCGCCGACGCCCGTCGTGCTGCTCGCCGTGGCGCTGACCGAGCTGCTCGCCGTGGCGCTGACCGAGCTGCTCGCCGTGGTGCTGACCGAGCTGCTCGCCGTGGCGCTGACCGAGCTGCTCGCCGTGGCGCTGACCGAGCTGCTCGCCGTGGCGCTGACCGAGCTGCTCGCCGTGGAGCTCGTCACGTCAGCGCCGCCCT
>JAICEP010000702.1 GCA_025924095.1 Sorangium sp. | reverse complement strand
GATCTGGGCTCCGGCACGAGCTGCGCCGTCACGGGGGCGCCGTCCTTGCCAGGCACCTTGACCGTGAGGTTGCCCGACACGCCCTCCTCGATCGGCTTCCCCTCGCGGTCCTTCACGAGCACCGTCACCTTGCCGTCCTGGGCCACGGTCATGACCACCGAGCCGGGCTCGTGCTGCTCCGTGAGCGCCCAGTTGTCCTCGAGGCTCTCCGCCGTGATCTGCGGCGACTTGCTGCAGGCGGGCGAGACGAGCGCCGTGGAGGCAACCGCGAGCGAGAAGAGCACGGAGCGGAGACAACCCTGGATTCTCATACATCCCTCTCTGGCAAAGCCTTGATCGAGCGCTTCAACGACGACTTCACACCTGCTTGCGGGTCACGGACCAGATGAAGCCGTCGTACCAGAAGTGCATCAGGGCGACGGTCTGCGTGAGCGACCAGAGCGCGCGGTCGTCCGCCGGCGCGAGCTCGGCCCAGACCCCGTACGCGAGGACGCCCCCGAGGAAGGCGGCGACCGCGATCGCCTTGCCGGCCCGGAGCGCGTCGAGGCGCAGCCGCCGGCGGAGGCGGCCGCCCTCCGACCACCAGACGAGCGCGAGGTACTGCACCGCGTGGAACAGGTTCATGATGAAGAAGGCCTGTCCCCAGGGGTTGAACCCCCACGCGTAGATGGAGCAGAGCCCGGTGCTCGCGAGCAGCCACACCTTGGGGAACGACACCCGGTAGCCCCGCCTGTACAGGGAGCGGTAAGCGAGCGCGTAATAGACAAGGAACAAGGTGCCTGCGGCGATGACGGCCTGGCTGATGGCGCGGTGGTGCGAGTCCATCAGCGCCGGGACAGCGGTGAAGAAGGCGGCGCCCACGTCCTCGAAGGCGTCGAAGCTCTGGACGTGAAGGAGCATCGTCGCGCCGGCCAGGATGGGGCCGACGTAGAGGAGCAGGTTGAGCCAGAGATCCAGCCGGCGGCCGAGCGCCGGCGCGTTCCCGGCGCGCGTGTCGTAGATGCGCCCGAGGCCGAACGTCTGGAGCGCCGAGTGGTAGACGTCCCAGAGCACCACGAGGACCGAGACGCAGGCGACGGCCCACAGGGACAGCATCATCGCGGCGAACAGGGCGACCGGCGCCACGAGGAAGCGGAGCCGGTACTGCCGGAAGATGTCCGCGTTGCCGTGGCTCCGGAGGAGCACCGCGGCGAGGTGGCCGTGAATGAGCGTCCCGATGAAGAGCCCCGCCCACGTGACCTTCTCCCCGTGAAGCCGGAACCGCGCGTCGGTGAACGGCGTCCCGGCGATCAGCGCGCCGGCGGCCAGCGCGACGAGCGGCGGGAGCAGGAAGAAGGCCCAGTCGTACCAGGGACCGACGATGTAAACCGCCCTGCCCGCGGCGAGGAGCGCCGGAGACGCGGGCTCGGCCCGGGCGCTCATGCGGGACGCTCGACCGGGGCGGGCCGCGGCTCCGGAGCTGCCTGTGAGAAGCCGATCGTCCACCCTTGCACGCCGAGATAGTCGACGAGGGACACAAGGAAGAGATTCACCCCCAGCATCTCCAGCGACTCTTCCACGAAGTCGATGAGCGCGTAGACGAGGTTGTCGCTGCCGGCCTGCTCGGTCCAGTACCCGAGCGGCAGCTCCAGGGCGAGGGCGCCGGTGACATAGAGGCTGGCCGCGAGCAAGAACCGGCTCCGGGTGCCGCGCGGGAGGTGCGCGAGGAACCGGAGGTACGCGAGCCCGAACGCCGCCACCACGACGGCCGCCGGGATCACCCAGCTGAAATACAGGACCCCGCCCAGATCGAGCCAGGAGCTCGCCGCTTCATGGATCTCCACGACCTCGTCGAGCGAGATGTACAGGAACGCCGCGGCGAGCCCCCACCAGTGCCTCACGAATTTTCCCGCGCGGCGGGCGCCGACAGCGATCGCCGCGAGGGTGAGAGAGCACGCGAACAGAAGACACGATGTGTACCACGTGGGCACATTCTGCTCGTAGCTCAGCGACAGCAGCGGGACGACGCCGCTGCGGCTCTTCAATCGGAGGATCGGCTTGAGCACCTCGACGGCGAGCCCGGCGCCCGCGACGGCCGCCAGCAAGGCGAACAGCGCTGTTTGCAGCCTGGCTCCCGAAAGGGTGATCTGCATCGACTCAGGAACAGTTACGCGATCGCGTCAGCCGAGGTCTATAGTTGCGCCGCGGCGCGCCGGCGGCTCAGGAATCGACGCGAGCGGGCGACCGGGCGACCGGGCCGCGCGGGGGCTCGACATGCGCCTGTCAGGGGCCTGCGCCGCGCGCTGCCGGGAGGCCCTTCAGCGGCCGGGGAGCGGCAGCCCGGCGTGCGACGAGAGCCGGGCCATCGCGAGCTTCGCGGCGACGAGCGCCTCCTCCGGCGTGCGGCCCGTGGCCGAGAGGTGGCCCATCTTGCGGCCGGGGCGGGCGATCCGCTTGCCGTAGAGGTGGAGCCGGACGCCCGGGATCTCCAGCGCGGCCTCGAAGGCCGGCGACGCGCCGTCCATCCAGACGTCGCCGAGCAGGTTGACGATCGCGGCGGGGCGGACGACCTCGGTCGAGCCGAGCGGCAGATCGCAGACGGCGCGGACCGCCTGCTCGAACTGGCTCGTCGCGCAGGCGACCTCGGACGCGTGGTAGCTGTTGTGGGGCCGCGGGGCGAGCTCGTTGATGAGCAGGCGGCCGTCCCGGAGCAGGAAGAGCTCGACCACGAGCAGGCCCTCGACGCGCAGGCCGACCGCGAGATCGAGCGCGATCTGCACCGCCTGCCCCGTCACCGAGGCCGAGAGCGGGCCGGGCAGCAGCGACCAGTCGAGGATCTGGTCGCGGTGGTGGTTCAGGGCCGGCGGGTAGACCGCCAGCTTGCCGCTCGGGCTCCGCGCGACGAGCACCGACAGCTCGGCCTCGAGATCGAGCGCCTGCTCGACCACGCAGCGCTGGCCGCCCAGCGACCCGAAGAGCGCCGCCGCCTCGCTCCCGGCGTCGCCTTCGCCCGGCGACGCGCCCCCCGAGAGCCGCAGCTGCCCCTTGCCGTCGTACCCGCCGACGCACGACTTCACGAAGCACGCCCCGCCCATGGCGCGCGTCGCCTCGAGGAGCTGCGCGCTCGTCGCGACCTCGCGGAAGGGGCCCACCGGGAAGCCGTTGCTCGACAGCCAGCTCTTCTGGACGCCGCGGTCCTGCACCATGGCCAGCACGTCGGCCGACGGGCGCACCGGCGCGAGCCGGGCGGCGGCCGCGAGCGCCTCCGTGGAGATCTTCTCGATCTCGAGCGTCACGACGTCGCACTGCGACGCGAGCTCGGCCGCCTGCGCCACGTCATCGAACGAGGCGACGAGGCAGCGATCGAGCACCGAGCGGGCCGGGCAGTCCGGGTCCGGGTCGAGGGCGTGGACCTTGTACCCGAGCGTGCGGGCGGCGAGCGCCGTCATGCGGCCGAGCTGACCGCCGCCGAGAATACCGAGCGTAGAGCCGGGAGCGATGGGCATTTCCGGAGGACCTAGGACGAGGCGGAGCGGGTGGTGGAGGAGGGTTAGACGATGACCGCGTCGCGGAGGACCGCCGCCTCCTGGGCGCTGCGGAACGCGGCGAGGCGCTCGCGGAGCTCGGGGTGCTTGCCCGACAGGACCGCCGCCGCGAACAGGGCGGCGTTGGCGGCGCCGGGCTTGCCGATCGCCATCGTGGCGACGGGGACCCCCTTCGGCATCTGGACGATCGAGAGCAGCGCGTCCATGCCGTTCAGCGCCGTGGCGGGGATGGGCACGCCGATGACCGGGAGCACCGTCTTCGCGGCGACCATCCCGGGCAGGTGGGCGGCGCCGCCCGCGGCGGCGATGATCACCTCGATCCCGCGCCCTTCCGCCGTGCTCGCGTACTCGAACATCCGGTCCGGCGTGCGGTGCGCCGAGACGACGCGCACCTCGTGCGGGATGCCGAGCTGCGTGAGCAGCTCGCTCGTCACGGCGAGGTGCTCGTAGTCGCTCTTGCCCCCCATGATCACGCCGACCCAGGGCCCCTCGGTCGAGCTCGCTCCCATGTCCGTCGGGGCCCGGCCCTCGCCGGCCCCTCGCTGCGCCATCGTGCTCATCGTTCCACCGATCGCCGACTCATCGATACCATCCATCCACCCACCGAGGCGCGGCGCCCCGGTCAGCGCGTGAGCTGCTCCAGCAGGCTCAGACTCTCGCGCTCCTCCTCGCCGATCTCGCCGTCGGACGAGATCATCTCGCGCGCGGCCGCCAGGAAGAGCTGCCGGTGCG
>JAICEP010000701.1 GCA_025924095.1 Sorangium sp. | reverse complement strand
CCCTTCCGGGGCGAGTCGGTGATGGAGATCTACGACCGCATCCTGGAGGGGCCGCCGCGGCTCCGCGGGTTGCGCGCCGACGTGCCCGAGCGCCTCGAGCGGGCGGTGCACCGCTGCCTCCAGAGGAACCCTGCCGAGCGATTCGGCAACATCGCCGAGCTCGCCGCGGAGCTCGCCCGGTTCGCGCCGCCGCACGCGCAGCACCTGGCCGAGCGCGCCGCGCGCGTGCTGCGGATCCGCCTCGACGCGATCGTCGAAGGGCGCAGCGGGCTCGCGTCGCCGCGGCGCCCGCTCTCCACGGCGCCCGGGCCCGCCAGCGCGTCGCCGCAGCCCGGCGGCAGCTCGGGCGGCCCGGGTGCGCCGGCCGGCGCGGTGTGGGGCGGCGCGCCCACGGCGGTCCTGACGGACGGCGCGGCCACGGATCGCTCCTGGGGCGGCACGCGCGCCTCGTCGGGCAGCGGTCGCACCAGGGCGCGCGCCCTCGGGATCGTGGTGGCCATCGCCACGGCGCTCCTGGGCGCCGCGGGGCTCGCGTGGTTTGCGCTCCGCCCCCCCGCGTCGGACGTGGCGGCCGGGGCGCCGGCGCCCTCGTCGTCGCCGGAGACGCCGTCGCGCGATGCGGCGGCGCCTGCGGCGGATCCCACGGCCGGCGGGCTCGCCGAGCTCCCCGACGGCGGCCCCGCGGCGCAGCCTGTGGCGAGCGCGACCGTGGCCGTCAGCGCGCTCGGGACGGTGAAGCCTGTGGCGAGCGGGTCCGCGGCGCCCCAGCCGGCCGTGTCGGCGAAGGGGGCGCGGCCGCCCGGGCGGCCCTCGCAGCCGCCGCCTCGGCCCACGTCGTCCCGGCCGCAAGACCTGTTTTCTGATCCACGATGACATCACGTGAGCCCAAGAGAGGTCCTGTCTTGCTTTGCCATTGTCGTCACTCGAGCACCTCTCCTGAGGCTGGCTACCGCGCGGCGGCCTCCGGCGCACCGTGGACCGGGGGCGCGCGCCGCCGAGCGCTCGCGCTCCTGTCGACGCTCGCCGCGCTCACGGCGCTCGCGCCGGCCGCGCGCGCCGCGGAGCCCACCCGGGAGGAGCGCGCCGCCGCGGTCGCGCTGTTCGACGAGGGGCGCGCGCTGATGGCCGCGGGCAAGCACGCCGAGGCCTGCCCGAAGCTCGCCGAGAGCCATCAGATCGACCCGGGCATCGGCACCCTCTTCAACCTCTCCGACTGCTACGAGCGCATCGGCCGGACCGCGACGGCGTGGATCGGCTTCCGCGACGTCGCGGCCGCCTCGCTGTCGGCCGGGCAGGCGGAGCGCGAGCGGGTGGCGCGCGCCCGGGCCGCCGCGCTCGAGCCGCGCCTCTCGCGCCTGCAGATCGTGGTCCCGAAGGAGGCGGCGCTCTCCGGGCTGGAGCTCACGCGGGACGGCGTCGCCCTGGGGCGGGCGCTCTGGGGGACGGCGGTGCCGCTCGACCCCGGCGAGCATCGGGTCGCCGCCGCGGCGCCCGGGCACGAGCCCTGGGAGACGAAGGTCGTGATCGACAAGCCGGGCGTGGTGGGCGTCACCGTGCCCGCGCTCGAGCGCGCGGCCGAGCCGGACTCCGCGGCGGGATCGAGCGCCACGTCGCGTGTGACGGTCGCGCCGCCGCCTCCGGCCCGTCCGCCGGTGACCGCCCCGCCGCCGCAGGGCGGGAGCCTCCGCAGGCCGATCGGCATGGTGGGGGTCGGGCTCGGCGCGGTCGGGCTCGGCGTCGGCACGGTGCTCGGCTTCATGGCCAAGTCGACCTTCGACGAGGCCACCGAGGGCGGCCACTGCGACGAGGAGGGCCGCTGCATCGATCAGACGGGCCTCGATCTCCGCGGCGACGCGGTCAGGACCGGCAACATCGGGACGGTGGTGTTCATCGGGGGAGCGGTCCTCGCGGTCGGCGGGGCGGTCCTCTGGATCACCGCGCCCTCTGCGCCCGACACCGGGACGGCATCCGCGGGCGGGCGCGGTCGGGCGGGCGACGCTCCCTTTCGCGCGCGCGTCGGCCTCGGCCCCGGGAGCGCGTGGATCACGGGCACTTTCTGAGCGGAGCGCGAGATGAGCCGGAGTGGCAGCTTCGTGGCGGTGATGGTGCTCGCGGGCTGCAATGCGATCTTCGGCATCGAGCCGGGTGAGCCGATCGGCTCCGGCTCCGGCGCTGCGGGCGGCGGCCCCGGTGAGGGCGGCGCTGGGGAAGGCGGCGGCAGTGAGGGTGGCGGCGGCGCCGGCGGCCCAGCCGCGTGCGGGACCGGCGGCGGCGGTCCTTTCACCGGCGCGTTTCGCTGGGCGGCGCAGTCCACGCGCTCCGCGATCGCGCGCGCGACCGCCGTCGCATGGGGCGAGGACGACGACGTCATCGCCGCCGGCGTGTACGACGAGGGAAACCTCCAGATCGGCCGCGACGTCCTCACGCACCACGGCACAGCGGGCTCCGACGTGTTTCTCGCGAGCTTCAACAGGGAGAGCGGCCTGCCGCGCTGGGCGGTCGGCTTCTCGGGCGAGAGCGCGCAGGAGCTCGCTGCGGTGAAGGTGGCGGCCGGGTCTGGCGAGCTCGTGCTGACCGGCTGGTACGATGGCCCCTTCTCGTTTGACGGAGAGACCGCGCTCGTCGCGCAGGACGAGGACGCCTTCGTCGCGAGGCTCACCCGGGACGGCGCGCCCCTCTGGAGCCGTCGCATCGGCGACGCTGGCCGGCAGATGGGCCTCAACGTCGCTGTGGACGGCGAGGGGGCGGTCGTGGTGGCGGTCTATGTCGATGGGCCGATCGCCTTCGCGGGGGAGACGTTCGGCGAGCCGGACCAGCGCGGCCTCCTGCTCGGCAAGCTGGACGCGGAGGGCAACGAGCTGTGGGGCCGCTATGAGCCGATCCAGATCGATTTCGGCGTTCCGCTCGGCCTCGACGCCGACGCCGGGGGGAACATCGTGGTGACGGGCGCCACGGACCGTCATGCGTTCCAAAGCACCGACAGGCACCGTGGCGGATTCGACGTCTTTGCGGTCAAGCTCGACCCGAGCGGCGAGCTCATCTGGAGCCGGAGCTTCGGCGGGAGCGCCGCCACGGCTGCGGAGAACGGCAGGCAGCAGGGGACCGCGGTCGCCATCGACTGCACGGGTGCGGTCTACGTCACCGGCATGTTTCAGAAGGACCTCGTGCTCGGCTCGCTCCCGGTCCTGACCAACGTGGCTCCGGCGGTGGACGAGGCCGATATATTCGTCACCCGGCTGAGCGCCGACGAGGGAGAGCCGGAGTGGGCGAAGGCGCTCGGAGATACGGGGATTCAGCGGAGCGTCTCGATCGGCACGGACCGCCTGTCCAACGTGGTGCTGGGCGGCGCCCTGGTCGACGATGCCGAGTCGACCGGGATCGATTTCGGCGGAGGCACGAAGCACGGCACGTCGCTGCCCGACGGCACGACGTACCAGCCGGACTTCTTCGCCGCGAAGTACGCGCCGGACGGCGACTATCTCTGGAGCATCCGGGTCGGCGACGAGTTCATCCAGGAGGGGAGCGTGGCGATGGACCCCTCGGGGGCGGTCGCGGCGGCAGGCAACTTCTTCTTCAGCATGCAGTTCAGCGACACTCCCGCCGGCGTGCTCTCGTCCGAGAGGCGCGACCTGTTCGTCACGGTGCTCGAGCCCTAGCCGCTGCCGAGCGTTCGGATGTGCTTCGTCGGGCGTGCTCACCTCGGTGGAGCCGCCTCACCGGCGGGGAAGAGGTCCAGTCGTGGCTCAACGTCGCTGTGGACGGCGAGGCTTCGGGGACGCCTGAGTTGTGACGGCCTCTCCAATTTGATAATCGGGAGCACGAAGGCGAGGACGTGCATGGGCGCACCGGTCAACGTGGGGGACGTCCTCGCGGAGAAATACGAGGTCGAGCGCGTCCTCGGAGAAGGCGGGATGGGCGTGGTGGTCGCCGCCCGCCATCTCCTGCTCGGCGAGCGGGTGGCCATCAAGTTCCTGCTGCCGCAGACGCTGTCGCGCCCGGAGCTCGTGGCCCGCTTCCTGCGTGAGGCGCAGGCCGCGGCGCGAATCCGGAGCGAGCACGTGACGCGGGTGTACGACGTCGGCAAGCTCGCCGGGGGCGAGCCGTACCTCGTGATGGAGTACCTCGAGGGGACGGACCTGAAGGCCCTCCTGCGCGACCGCGGGCCGCTGCCGGTCGAGCTCGCGTGCGACTACCTGCTGCAGGCGTGCGAGGCGCTCGCGGAGGCGCACGCGCTCGGCATCATCCATCGGGATCTGAAGCCGGGCAAT
>JAICEP010000700.1 GCA_025924095.1 Sorangium sp. | reverse complement strand
GGCGGCGCGGCGGACCGGCTGTGGCTCGGCCGTCTCGCCGGCGCGGCGCGAAGCCCCGGCGGCCGCGCCGGGGCGAGCGGCGTCAGGCGCCGCGGCCAGCCGCTGCGAATCGGGAGGCGCGGACATCCGTTGCGATGACGGTGCCGCGGACATCCGTTGCGATGACGGTGCCGCGGACATTCGCCGCGAGTCCGGCGCTGCCTCCAGCCGCTGCGAGTCCGGCGCTGCCTCCAGCCGCTGCGAGTCCGGCGCCTTTGCCGGCGCGGTGGAGCGGCCCCGCTCCGCGCTCGCGGGGCGCGCGTCCGCGCTCGCGAGCGCCTCGCGGAGCGGCGAGGCGAACGACGCGATGTCGTCGAACGACGCGCCCGCGCTCGCGAGCGCCAGGATGGCCTCCAGGTCGAGGCCGGAGCGCGCGCACGCCGCGGAATCGACGCGCGCGCCCGCGAGCGAGCTCGCCGACGAGAACGAGCGCGGGAGCTTGGTCCCGCGCAGATCCGCGGCCGTGAGCAGCGCCCCGCCGAGCAGCGCCCCCGAGAGATCGGCCCATCGCAGGTCAGCGCCGGTGAGGTCGGCGTTGACGAGCGACGCGGCGTCGAGCCGCGCCCCCGCGAGGTTCGCGCCGGCGAGCTTGGCCCCGTCGAGGCGCGAGCCCGCGAGGTTCGCACCCTGGAGATCGGCGCAGAGCAGGTGCGCGGCCGCGAGGTCCGCGCCCGGGAGCTCGATCGCGGTGCCCTCACCGCCGCGGCGCGCCGAGAGGGCGCCGAACAACCTGTGCAGCGCTGCGGTATCCACGGCGGCGCCGCCTACTCATCCGGGTCGATGGTGCCGATCGCGCTCGCGAACACCACCTGCCCGTCCTTCATGTAGCCGTCCAGCGCGAACCACGCGTGTGTGCCGTCGGCGTCGAGATCGCCTCGCGCGTAGGCGGCCCACCGGCGGTCCGGCGGCACGTCCGCCGGCCACGGAGAGGCCGACACAGGCATGGGAGAGCCGCCGAGTCGATATCGATACTGGTACGACTGAGGGTGGCTGATCTCGAATCCAAGGCACGCCCAGCCCACCGTCGGGCTCCCTGTGTTGTAGTCGACACCCGGGCGGGGATCGGGCTGATACTTGACCCCCTGGACGCGATAGAACGCGTTCGGCACCGTGACCGCATCGCTGCACAGCGGCTGGGCCGCCGTGCCATCCGAGCGCGCCTGCAGGCGATCGGCCGAAGCGACAACGGCCCTGGCGATGCCGCCGATCGTCTGCTTGGCCTCGGCCGACTTGGCGAGCACCAGATACTTGGACACCCCCTGCGTCGCCAGCGCGGCCAGGAGCGCCACGAGCCCGCCCGCGAGCATCACCTCGACGAGGGTAAAACCTCGTCGACCCCGCCCCCGAGATGCCCTATCGACTTCAACTCGGAAGATCCTTACCACGATACACCTATATCCGGACGATGGTTCGCTGAACAGCCAGAAACCTGGGCGATAGGCCACAGCAAGCGCTGTTTGGTCGGGTGTTGTGGGGAGCGCGGTCTCTCAGGCGGCGCGCATCCCACGTAGGCCACGTAGGCCACGTGAGCAGCGCCGCGATGCGGCGGCGAGCGCGCGTGGTGCGCCCTGCGCCCGGAAGCGAGCGAGCCGTTCGGAGCGGCCGTGAGCGCAACGGATGGGAGGTCGGCTCAGGCCGGGAGGTCGGCTCAGGCGCGCGGGCCGGCGGTCTTGGGGGGCGGGTCCCCCGCGAGGAAGGCTTCCAGCGCGTCGGCGATGCGCTCGCCGGTCTTGCCGTCCCACCCTTCGGGCACGGTGCCTCGCTTGCCGCGGCCGTCGAGGATGGCGTCGACCTCGCGCGCGATGAGGGCGGCGTCGAGCCCGACGACGATGTTTGTGCCCTGCGTCACGGTGACCGGCCGCTCGGTACCTTGACGCATCGTGAGGCACGGGATCCCGAGCGCGGTCGTCTCTTCCTGGATGCCGCCGGAGTCGGTGGCGACGAGCAGGGCATTGCCCATCACGGTCACGAAATCGTCGTACCCGAGCGGCTCCATGATCCGGAGCCCCCGGGTCTCCCGGAGGCGCGACGACAGCCCGAACGACTCGGCGCGCGCGACCGTGCGCGGGTGGACGGGGAACACGGTCGGCAGGCGCTGCGCGATCGCGGTGAGCGCGTCGAGCGTCTCGGCGAGCCGCTCGGTGCTGTCGACGTTGGCGGGGCGGTGGAGCGTCGCGATCGCGTACTTCTTCGGCTCGAGGCCGAAGCGCGAGAGCGCGTCGGTCTGCCGCTTGAGGGCGTAGTGGACCGAGTCGATCATCACGTTGCCGACGAACCGGATCCGCTCCGGGGCGATGCCCTCGGCGAGCAGGTTGGGGCGGGCATCGTGAGAGGGCGTGAGCAGGAGATCGGAGAGCTGGTCGGTGAGGACGCGGTTGATCTCCTCGGGCATGGTCCAGTCGCGCGAGCGAAGGCCCGACTCCACGTGGACGACGGGGATGCCGAGCTTCGACGCCGCGAGCGCGGCGGCCAGGGTGCTCGTGACGTCGCCGACCACGACAACCACCTTGGGACGGTGCTCCATCAGGTCGGCCTCGGCGCCGACGAGGACCGCGGCCGTCTGCTGGGCGTGCGAGCCGCCGCCCGCCTTGAGCGTGTGATCGGGCGTCGGCAGGCCGAGGTCCCGGAAGAACACGTCGCTCATCGTCGTGTCGAAGTGCTGGCCTGTGTGGAGCAGCCGCATCGGTAAGGCGCGCGCCTTGAGGGCGCGGCAGATGGGGGCGAGCTTCATGAAATTCGGGCGCGTCGCGGCGACGAGGTAGATCATTTCGACCGAGGAGCATGCCGCGGTATGCGGCGCGGCACCAGCGTTTTGAGGGCTCTCCAGGAGCGCGCCGGGGTGGCATCGCGTGCCTAGCGTGACTCGCGTGACTTGCGTGTCCTGCGCGTCTCGCGTGACTTGCGCGTCTTGCGCCCTCGCCACCGCGCCGATAGCCTGCCCGTGCCGAGCCCGTCGCCGCCCAGGCAGCGCCATGAGCATGCCAGACGATCTTCCGCTTCAGACAGGCGACATCCTCAAGGGAAAGTACCGTATTGTCCGGGTGATCGGCGCGGGCGGCATGGGCGCCGTCCTCGAGGCGCATCACCTCGTCCTCAACCAGCGTGTCGCGATCAAGGTCGTGCTCCCCGGCGCGGCGAAGCGCGCCGCGAGCGTGGAGCGCTTCCTGCGAGAGGCGCGCGCGGCGAGCAGCCTGCGGAGCGAGCACGTGGCCCGCGTGCTCGACGTCGACACGCTCGACGGGGGCCTGCCCTATCTCGTGATGGATCTCCTGGAGGGCGCCGATCTCTCGGACCGGCTCCGGTCGGAAGGGCGGCTGCCGGTCGAGGAGGCGTGCGAGATCGGCGTGCAGATCTGCGAGGCGCTGTCCGAGGCGCACGCGCGCGGGATCGTGCACCGGGACATCAAGCCGGGGAATCTCTTCGTCGTGCGGCGCGCCGACGGCAGCCCCCTCGTCAAGGTGCTCGACTTCGGCATCGCCAAGCACATTGGGCCGGCGGAGGCGATGAGCGCAGACAGCCTGACGAGCCAGGACGCCCTGGTGGGCTCGCCGCTCTACATGTCGCCCGAGCAGATGCGCTCGTCCCGCGCCGTGGACACGCGCAGCGATCTCTGGTCGCTCGGCGTCGCGCTGTACCAGGCGCTCTCCGGCAAGCTGCCGTTCGAGGCCGAGACGTTCGGGGAGCTGATCCTCTGCGTGATGCAGGAGCGCCCCGCGTCGCTGTCGTCTCTGCGCGCGGAGGTGCCCGAGGCGCTGAGTCGAGCGGTGATGAGGTGCCTGGAGCGAAGCCCCAAGGATCGATGGCAAGACGTCGCGCAGCTCGCGGCCGCGCTCGCGCCGTTCGCCCCGGCGCGGTGCCGGCCGCTGGTCGGGCGCGCCGAGGCGACGCTCGCCTCGAGCGAGCGCGCGCGCCCGGCCCTGGCGCACGGGCAAGCGCCGGCGGTCGGCCCTGGCGCTGCCGCGGGCACGCCGCTCGTGGCCTCCGCGACCCTGCCGGCCGCTTCCACCTTGCCGGCGGCTGCCACCCTGCCGGCCACCCCGCTCGTCTGCGCCGCGGGCACCCCGCCCGCCGACTCTACCCAGCTGCTTCTGGCCGCGGCGGGCGCGCGGGCGGCAAACCCGGGGCAATCCGTCGCGTTGCGCGGCGCCAGCGATCCGGCGGGCGACCCCGGTTTCACGGGCGCGTCCGCGCCGACCATGACGCAGACGGCCGCGCCGTGGTCGGACAGCCGGCGGCCG
>JAICEP010000699.1 GCA_025924095.1 Sorangium sp. | reverse complement strand
CTCTGGGCGATCTACGAGGTCGACCTCACGCCGCCGAAGGCCGAGGAGCCCAAGCCGCCCGAGCCCGAGCCGCCGGCGCCCGAGCCCGAGCCCGTCCCGACGGTCGCGCCGCCTCCGCAGGCGAACACGCCGCCGCCCAAGGACGACCCCTACGAGCCGCCCCCCGCCGCCGCCGAGGCGGCGAAGGTCCTCACGCGCGAGCCGGATCCGGACGAGGTCCTCGACATGACCGATCGCGGGATCGCGAGCGGCGAGGGCCAGGGCGTCGGCTACGGACAGGTGGCCGGCGCGGGCACGGCGAAGTCCCCCACCTTCAACCCGAACGCCAAGGTCGGGGGCGTCGTCGGCGGCAAGGGCACGGGCGATCCGGTCCCGCCGCCTCCGGCCGCCGCCGGCCCGGACCGCTCGGCCCCGCCCGGCCTGGTCGGCAGCAGCAACTGGAACTGTCCTTTCCCTCCGGAGGCCGACGTCGACCAGATCGATCAGGCGAAGGTCGTCCTCATGATCACGGTGCGACCCGACGGCAGCCCGCTGTCGGTCAAGGTCGTCCGTGATCCCGGACACGGTTTCGGTCGCTCCGCGCGCATGTGCGCGCTCAGCCGGCGCTACACCCCCGGCAAAGATCGCGCGGGATCGCCGATCGCCGCCACGACGCCGCCCATCACGGTGACGTTCACGCGCTAGGGTCTCACCGCGAGCTGCCTGAAAATTCGCTCTGCGGCCGGCGCCTCGGCTATTCTCCGCGGCAGCTTGTGATCGTCCCCGAACGGATCGAGCAGCTCTCGAAGGTCCCCCTGTTCAAGGGCCTCACTCCGGCCGCGCTCGAGCTCATCTCGCGCGTCGCGAGCGAGGAGACGCACGCCCTCGGCACCAAGATCTTCCAGCACGGGGATCCGGGCGAGAAGCTCTACATCCTGCTCGAAGGCAAGGTCCGGATCAGCCGCGAGATCGCCGGGATCGGCGAGGAAGCGCTCGCGGTGCTCGGCCCTGGCGCGGTGTTCGGCGAGATGGCGTTGCTCGACGAGGCCCCCCGCTCCGCCGACGCGCGCGTCCACGAGCGCTGCCGGCTGCTCACCGTGTCGAAGGACGCGTTCGAGGATCTGCTCTTCCTGCACAAAGAGCTCGCGTACGAGGTCCTCTGGAACGTCGTCCGGATGCTCGTCCAGCGGCTCCGCGAGACCAACAACAAGCTCACGTTCCTCTCTGTCTCGGGCAAATTCGAGTAGAGTGCGCCTGATCGCCCGGCGACCGTGGGGGCGCGCCCAGGCGGCGCGCCCTGCTGCACGGGGAGCCGCGCTCTGCTCACGATCAACGTTCCTTTGGAGGAGTATGGCAGCCAGGATGAAGCACGCAGCGCTCGCCCTTGCGCTCTGGATGGGCGCCTTCGCAGGAGCCTGTGGCTCCGCCACGCCGCCGCCCGAGACGGCGGCCGACAAGGACGACTTCGACGGAGAGTCGAGCCCGGGCGAGGGCGCCGCGACCGCCGGCGCAGAGGGCGAGAAGCCCGCGAAGCCCGAGAAGACGGCGGAGGCCGACAAGGGCGAGGAGGACGAGGCGCCCGCCAAGTCGACGCCGCTCCAGACGACCAAGTTCGAGGCCGATCTGAAGAAGATCGGGATCAACCTCAAGAAGATCCCCGCGCTCGAGAAGCTCCCGGCCGCGCAGAAGAAGAAGGTGATGCCGCTGCTCCAGAAGGCGCTCGGCTTCGACACCTGCGAGGGCTGCCACGCCGAGGGCGACTTCAAGAAAGAGACGCGGGACATGAAGGTCGCCCGCGAGATGTGGCGCAATTTCGTGATGCCGCTCCGCAGCGAGAGCGGCGGCACCCTCTTCTGCGACAGCTGTCACGCAGGGAACGAGCACGTCCTGAACCGCAAGGACAAGAAGGCCCTGCAGACGTTCATGGAGGAGGAGTACCAATACAAGCTCTCGCGCGCGAGCAAGGAGGACATGGAGTGCGGCACGTGCCACGGCGACGCCATGGAAACAAAGATCATCGAGAAGCTCTGGAACATCCCGAAATAATGGGAGTTGCCCGGTTTCCCTGACACGCCTTCCTCGTCCAGCACCGGCGTCCCTGACGCGCCGTCCTCGTCCAGCAGCAAAATACCGAGGGATCTCGCGACCCTGGCGCCCCGCGCCGCCGCCGGATCGTTAACCTGCTTACATTCCAGGCGCGATCGGTCTGCGGGCCTGCCCGCGCCCTGATCTCGCACCAGCATCCGCCCAGAGCTCGGCGCCGGCGCTCGGCCGCCTCATCATGACGACAGATCGCCATGATGGTGGGTCATGCCCCGTTTTCGTACTAGATAGGCGGCATGTGCGGTGTGTTCGGAATCTTTGGCCACCCCGAGGCGGCCAACATGGCCTACCTCGGGTTGCACGCGCTCCAGCATCGAGGGCAGGAATCTGCGGGTATCGTCAGCAGCGACGGGGAGCGCCTCTTCGGCCACCGCGCCATGGGGCGGGTGCAGTCCGGCTTCACCCCGTCCGATCTCGCGGCGCTGCCCGGCGATCACGCCATCGGCCACGTCCGCTACTCGACCGCGGGCGGCTCGCACCTGAAGAACGCGCAGCCGCTCGGCGTCGACTACGCGCGCGGCTCGCTCGCGGTCGCGCACAACGGCAACCTCACGAACCACGAGGCCCTGCGCGAGCGGCTCGAGGCGCGCGGCTCGATCTACCAGACCGCGAGCGACACCGAGTCGATCGTCCACCTCATCGCGATGAGCAAGAAGGAAGAGCTCCGCGACCGCATCGCGGAGGCGCTGAAGCAGGTGGAGGGCGCGTACTCGCTGCTCTTCCTGACGGAGCGCGAGCTCGTCGCCGTGCGCGACCCGCGCGCCATCCGGCCGCTCTGCCTGGGCGAGATGCCGATGAGCGACGGCGGCGTCGCCCCCGTGGTCGCGAGCGAGTCGACGGCGTTCGACCTCATCGGCGCCCGCAAGGTGCGCGACGTCGCCCCGGGCGAGATGCTGATCATCAACGCGGACGGGGTCCGCTCCGAGTTCCCCTTCGCGCCCGAGCCGCGCAAGCTCTGCATCTTCGAGCACGTCTACTTCGCCCGCCCCGACTCGACGATCCAGGGCGTGAGCGTCTACGAGGTCCGCAAGGCGTTCGGCCGGCGCCTGGCCATGGAGCAGCCGGTCGAGCCCGACGACAACCTCGTCGTGATCCCCGTGCCCGACTCGGGCGTGCCGGCGGCGATCGGCTTCGCCGACCGCGCGCGCGCCCCCTTCGAGATGGGCCTCATCCGCAGCCACTACGTCGGCCGCACGTTCATCGAGCCGCAGCAGTCGATCCGGCACTTCGGCGTCCGGCTCAAGCTCAACCCGAACCGGGCGGTGATCCAGGGCAAGCGGGTCGTCGTCGTCGACGACTCGATCGTCCGCGGCACGACGAGCCGGAAGATCGTCAAGATGATCCGCGACGCAGGCGCCCGCGAGGTGCACGTCCGCATCTCGAGCCCGCCCACGCGCTGGCCCTGCTACTACGGCGTCGACACGCCGACGCGATCGGAGCTCATCGCCTCGAGCCACTCCGTGGACGAGATCCGCAGCTACCTGACGGCCGACAGCGTCGGGTACCTGTCGCTGGAGGGCATGGTCGAGAGCGTGAGGTCGATCGAGGAGCGCGAGGGCGACGCCACCACCGCGCGGCCGTCGGCGGACAGCTACTGCCACGCGTGCTTCTCCGGCAACTACCCGATCCCCTTCACGCCGGCCGCGCCGAACAAGCAGCTCCGGATGGTGAGTGGTTGACGCTGCCGCGCTCTGGCGCTGAGGGTCTGCCGATGACCGAGGGCACCGCCGAGCACTCGAGCGCGGATCACGCCGCCGCCACCCCGCCGCTCTTCGCCCGCGTCGCCGACGAGGTCTCGATCTACGAGGTGAGCCCGCGGGACGGGCTCCAGAACGAGGCGGCGATGATCTCGCTCGAGGGCAAGCGGCGGCTCATCGCGGCGCTCGTCGCCGCCGGCCTCCGCCGGATCGAGATCACGAGCTTCGTCTCGCCGAAGTGGGTCCCGCAGCTCGCCGACGCCGAGGAGCTCGCGAGGACGCTCTCGGCCGAGCCTGGCGTGACCTTCAGCGCCCTGTGCCCGAACGCGCGCGGCCTCGAGCGCGCGCTCGCGGTGGGCCTGGGCGAGATCGCCGTCTTCCTGAGCGCGAGCGAGGCGCACAACCGCGCCAACATCAACAAGTCGATCGACGACACGCTCTCGGTGTTCTCGGAGATCGTCCCTCCGGCGCGCGAGGCGGGCGTCGCCGTGCGCGCCTACGTCTCGACCG
>JAICEP010000698.1 GCA_025924095.1 Sorangium sp. | reverse complement strand
TGCCGCTTGAGGGCGGCGAGGTGCGCCTCGAGCGCTTCGAGGTGCGACCGATCTGCGGGGGCGTAGGAGATGAAGACGTTGACCGTCATGCGCTGAAAAGCGTCGCTGCGGCGGCGAGCACGCTGTGTCTCGGCCGCCCGCTCCGCGCCGACCAGGCTACCAGAGGCGGCGCTGGCCCTCGACCACCGGCATCTCGCGGTCCGGCACCCATCGGCATCGTGCAGTCCAGCACCGTGGCCTCTGGCGGCCCATGCGCTCGGTGGCAAGGGGCGGTTTGCGGGCTGGACCATGCTCCGCCGGTGCGTGCGACGCGAAGCTGATGGCAGGGCAATCCTGGCGGGCTGGGTGGCCCACAGGGAGGGCAGCCCCGGCTTTCCGCCCCCACGAGAGGCCGGTTGGCGCGTCATGCCGGCCGTGGCATGCTCGTACCGTGCGGTGGAACCAGGACAAAAGCCGGCGTTTCCAGGAGCTTCGCGCCGCCGAGTCGCGGGGAGCCCTGGCCGCCTCCGAGCGCGCGGAGCTCTCTCGCCTGCTCGAGGATCTCGATGCCGACGAGGCCGACGAGCTGCGCCCGGCGCTGGAGCAGGCGGCGGCCCGTGCCGAAGATCTTGCCGCGGAAAAGGCGCAGCTCCTCGCTCAGGCCGGCGCGCTCTCGCGCATCGTGGCCGAGCAGAAGCAGCTCCTTTCGGATGCCTCCGCCTACCTCCGCATGCTGCGCGAACGCAGCTCCGCCTGGGATGAGGACTATCGGCGCCTCATGGGGCGCGATCTGACCTCTGCCCGCTGAAGGCGCAGCTCCTTGGCCGACGAGCTGCGCGCGCCGGTGCGGGAGCGATTCAATGCTCGCTGCGCCTATCGTGGTGTCCACGAGGACGCGGTCGGCGCCACGCTGACGATCGATCACCATCGCCCGCGCACCCGAGGTGGCACCAGCGACGCGGAGAACCTTGTCTACGCATGCGCTCGCTGCAACGAGCACAAGGGCGCCTACTGGCATGAGCAGGACTTCCCCCACGTCCGCCTGCTCCATCCCGGTCGAGACGACCTGACGCAGCACCTGCGCGAGAGCGATGACGGCCGCATCGCTGGCCTGACCCGCGAAGGCGAGTTCTTCGTCCAGCGCCTACGACTGAACCGCCCGCAGCTCGTCGCGTATCGACGCATGCGTCGGTCGGACGCCGAGCTCAACGCGGAGCTCGCAGCAACCCGCCGGCACATCGAGGCGCTGGAGCGGACGGTTCTCGACTTGCGCACGGCGCTCGAGTCCGCTGCGGACGAGATCGAGCGCCGGCTGAAGGGGCGTTCTTAGACGCAGCGGTTCACATCGGTAGCAGAGCGACACGGCTACCCTCTTTTCCTGGTAAAGGGCGCAAGGACCATGCTCGATCCCTCTCCCCCGCTCCTCGTCCTCGGCTGCGGCTTCACCGGCGCGGTGGTCGCCGGCCTGCGGCGGGCGTCTGGCGGCCGCGTCGTCGCGACGACGCGCTCCTCCGAGCGCGCCGCAGAGCTCGCGCAGGCGGGCATCGAGGTGAGCGTCCTGCCGGCGCTCACCGCCGAGGCCGTCGACCGGCTCGTGGCGGAAGGCGCGGACGTGCTCGTCGCCTTCCCGCCCGACGGCGCGACCGACGCCGCGATCGCGCCGTCGCTCCGCCGCGCGCGCGCGATCGCGTACGTGTCGTCGACCGCCGTGTACGGCGACGCTTCCGGGCGCATCGACGAGGCGACGCCCACGTCGGCCGACGGCCCGCGCGCCGCGGCGCGCCTCGCGGCCGAGGCCGTGTACCGCGAGCGTGGCGCCGTGGTGCTGCGCGCCGCGGGCATCTACGGCCCGGGCCGCGGCCTGCACCAGCGGCTGCTGCGCGGCGACTTCCGCATGACCGGCGAGGGCGATCAGCAGGGCAGGAACGTCGTCTCGCGCATCCACGTCGAGGACCTCGCGCGCCTCGCGCTCGCGGCCCTCGCGCGCGGCGCCCCCGGCGAGGCCTTCCTGGTCGCGGACGACGCGCCCGTGCCGCAGATCGAGGTCGTCCGCTGGCTCTGCGCGCGGCTCGGCCTGGAGCTGCCGGCCGGCGCGCCGCGCGAGGATCTTCACGAGACGCTCCGCCACGACCGCGCCGTGGACAACGCGAAGATCAAGCGCGCCCTCGGCATGACGCTGCTCTACCCGAGCTACCGCGAGGGGTTCGAGGCGTGCCTGGCCGTCGAGGCCGCGGCGCCGGCCCTCGCCGCGACCGCGAGCGCTCCTCGGCATCGCGGGTGAGCCGCGAGCTCCGGGCCAGCGCACGTGCGAACATCAGGTGTCGAGCGGCGCGAGGGGCACGATGGCCCTCGCCGCCGGTGAAGGAGCATTGCATGAAGCTTGGGTATTGGACTTTGCTTGTACTGGCGGCTGCCGCGGTGGGCGCGGGCTGCGGGGACGATGAGGGCGGGAGCGGCGGCGCTGGGCCGGGAGGCTCGGGCGGGGCGGGCACCGGTGGAGCGGGCACCGGCGGGGCGGGCACCGGCGGAGCGGGCACCGGCGGGGGAGGCTCGGGCGGGGCGGGCACCGGCGGGGCCGGCGGCACGAGCGACGGCGGGGCCGGCGGGCAGACCCCGATGCCGCCTTGCGAGCCGTCCGACCCCACGCTGGCCGACCGCGACGCGGACGAGCTGTACGCGGGGGACGAGGTCCCGCGCTTCGACTTCCGCCTTCCGGACGAGCGCTGGGCCGAGCTCAAGAAGAACGCCCGCGACGAGGAGTACGTGGAGGCCGAGGCTTGCTACAAGGGCAAGAGCCTGGGCGTCGTCGGCCTGCGCTTCAAGGGCGGTTATGGCACCCTGGAGATGTGCTTCGACGCGGAGGGAAACCTCACCTGCCCGAAGCTCAGCATGAAGGTGAAATTCGACGAGTACGTCGACGGCCAGCGCTTCTACGCGCAGAAGCGCCTGAACTTCCATTCGATGGTCCGGGACCCCACCCAGCTCCACGAGCGGATCGCCTACGGCCTGTACCGGGAGATGGGCGTCGCGGCCTCGAGGAGCGCGTGGGCCACGTTGCACGTGAACGGCGAGTCGCAGGGGCTCTTCTCGATGGTCGAAGACGTGGACGGCCGCTTCCTGGAGAGCCACTTTCGCGAGGGGCCGGACGGTGATCTCTACAAGCAAGCGTGGCCGGTCACGGACGACGCCAGCTACTACGCGGAGCGGATCGAGACGAACGAGGACGAGGCCACGCACGAGCGCGTGGTCGCGTTCTCGACCGCCCTCGCGTCCGCCGAGGGCGACGAGCGCCTCGCCGCGCTGTCGCAGTGGACGGACATCGAGCAACTGCAGCGCTACATGGCCGTCGACGAGGCGATCGTGAACTGGGACGGGGTCACGACCTTCTATGTCGACAGCGCGGGTGGCGCCAACAACCACAATTTCTACCTCTACGACGAGCCCTCCTCGGGCAAGTTCCACCTGATTCCGTGGGATCTCGACCTGACCCTCAACGCCAGCACCTACTTTGGCCACGTGCCCCGCTGGACCGAGACGCCGGCGACCTGCCCCACCGTGCTCCCGGTGTTCATGGGCGCCGAGCGGGTGCGCGTGCCGGGCTGTGACGCGCTGCTCGGCGCCTTGAGCCAGGACGCAGCGGGCTATCAGGCCGCGCTCCAGGCGCTGCTCGACGGGCCGTTCAGCGAGGGGCGGCTCGAAGAGCAGGTGGAGAAGCACGCGGCGCTGATCCGCGCTGCCGTCGAGGAGGACCCGTTCGGACCCGGCCTCGCCGCGTGGGAGCTGGCGGTCGAGCGCCTCGAGGACGAGGTGCCGATCCTGCGCGAGCGCCTGAGCCGGTTCGCCAGCAACACGCCTCTCGTGCCGTTCTCGTTCACCGCGACGGGGATCAACGACTTCGAGGCCGCGGACACGATCGAGCTGTACGTCGGCACGGTGCTCGCCACCAACAGCGCGTCCGGCGCCGTGCAGGGCCTCACGCAGGACGCGCCGCTGAACGGCGCGCAGAGCCTGCTCCTGAGCTTCGATTTCCGCGACGAGGCGTCCGCCTGGGGGCAGTATGTGTACTTCACGGCGCCCGTCGCCGAGGGCTCGGTCGACGTGACGCCGCTCGAGGGGGTCCGCTTCTGGGCGCGCGCCGACGCGGCGCGCTGGATGCGCGTCGACGTCGAGAGCCCCGCGCAGAGCAACGGGATCGCTGGCGTCCGCCACGGCTGGGACGTGCGGCTCGGCGCCGAGCCGGCGCTCATCGAGCTCAGGTTCGCCGACATCGCGCTCCCCGGCTGGGCCATCGACCAGGGGCTCGACCCCGGCGACGA
>JAICEP010000697.1 GCA_025924095.1 Sorangium sp. | reverse complement strand
TACTCCACGCTCAGCTCTATCGCGGCCCGGTGGGCTGAGCGGCGGTCCGTCTCCGTCACGGCACCACCCTACCACGGCGCGCGCGGCCCAGAGTAAAGTCGCCGGCCATGGAACTTGGTGGTGCCAGGGCCGCGGTCGCGCGCGGGCGGCGCAGGATCGGCGCGCTCAAGGACGGGGCGCTCGTCGCCGGGCGGGCGGTGACGCAGACGGGGCTCCTCGCCGCGCTGCGTTGGCCGGGGCTCAAGGTCCTCGCGCGCGAGCTCGCGAAGGGCAAGGCGAACCCGTCGCTCCTGTTCCGGTTCTACGCCGAGAACAGCCCGCACCGCATCGCGGTGGTCGACCCGCGGCGCCTCGCGCGCGGCGCGGCCGAGGGCGACGTGAAGGCCCCGGCCGAGGATCGGGTCTACTCGTTCTTCGCGCTGAACGAGGCGATCGAGCGGCTCGGCTACGCGCTCGACCGGCGCGGCGTCGGCCCGGGCGCGACCGTGCTGCTCGTGCTCAAGAACCGCCCCGAGTTCGTGATGAGCCAGATCGCGCTCGCCCGCGTCGGCGCGTCCGTCGTGACGGCCTCGTGGCGATCGACCCCCGCCGAGCTCTCCTACCTCGCCGGCCACTCCGGGGCGCGCCTGCTCGTGTTCGACGCCGACATCGCCGACGTGATCCGCGAGGCCGCGCCGCGGCTCGAGGGGATCCCGCGCGAGAGCATGATCGCGGTCGGCGAGCGCGCCCCGGGCTTCGCGCACTTCGACGAGCTCATCGCCGAGCGCGGCGCCGCGCCGGATCGGAGCGAGCAGGCCGCGGTGGTGATGTACACCTCCGGCACCACCGGCAAGCCGAAGGGCGCGGTGCGCGGCTTCGGCGGCGGGGTCGTCGTGTCGGCGCTCGGGGCGATCGGCGCGACCCCGATGCGCGCGGGGGACGTGCACCTCGCCGTGTGCCCCCTCTACCACCTCACGGCGCTCGGCTTCGTGAACCTCTCGCTGGTCCTCGGCGCGACGATCGTGATCCTCCCGGAGTTCCATCCGGAGCTCTTCCTCGAGGCGATCCAGCGTTACCGCGTGACGACCACGGCGGTCGTCCCGACGATGCTCCACCGCGTGCTCGAGCTCGGCGAGGCGCGCATCCGCGCCCACGACACGTCGTCGCTCACCGCGATCTTCACGGGCGGCGCGCCGCTGCCGCCGGCGCTCGCGACGAAGGTGATGGGGGTGTTCGGCGACAGGCTCTTCAACTTCTACGGCGCGACCGAGACGGGCATCGTGACGATCGCGGGCCCCGAGGATCTGCGCGCGTCGCCGGGCACCATCGGGCGCCCGGTCGCCGGCAGCGAGCTCATGCTGGTGGGCGAGGACGGGGAGCCGTGCCGCGACGGCGAGGTGGGCGAGCTCTATGTGAGGAGCCCCCTGCTCGTCTCCGGCTACCACAGAGATGCGGACGCCACGCGCGAGTCGATGCTGGACGGCTACTTCTCGGTCGGCGACCTCGCGCGCCGCGACGCGCGCGGCTGCTACCACATCGAAGGCCGCAAGCGGGACCTGATCATCTCGGGCGGCGTGAACGTGTACCCCGCCGAGGTGGAGTCGGTGCTCCACGATCACCCGGCGGTCGCCGAGGCCGCCGTGGTGGGCGTCCCGGATCGCGCCTGGGGGGAGCGCGTGCGCGCGTTCGTCGCGCTGCGCCCCGGCGCGGCCGCGAGCGAGGACGACATCAAGGCGCACTGCCGCGCAGCGCTCGCGGGCCCGAAGGTCCCGCGCGAGATCGTCTTCGTCGACGCGCTGCCGCGCAACCCGACGGGCAAGGTGATGAAGCGCGACCTCGCCGGACCCGAGCCGAAACCAGCGGAATAGGCGCGCCGGTAGCCGCTGTCCCGGGAAGGCGATCGATGCTATTTCGCACCTCGTGCGGGATCCGTACGAAGTGTTGGGCGTCGAGCGTTCCTCGACGCAGGATGAAATCAAAGGCGCTTTCCGGCGACTGGCCGCGCAGCACCACCCCGACAAGAACCCGGGGGACCAGGGCGCGCATGTCCGCTTCAAGGAGCTGAACGCGGCCTACCAGATCCTCAGCGATCCGCAGAAGCGCGCGGCGTTCGACCGGTTCGGCCCCGCCGCCGTCGGCGCCGCCGCCGGCTCGGGCTTCCAGGGCGTGCCCTTCGACATGCAGGACCTCAACCTCGACGCCATCTTCGGCGACCTGCTCGGCGCCCTCGGCATCAAGGTGGGCGACCGCGGGACGCTGCAGAAAGAGGTGCGGATCAGCTTCGAGGAGGCGGCGTTCGGCTGCACGAAGCAGATCACCTACGATCGCGTCGAGCCGTGCGGCGACTGCGCCGGCTCGGGCTCCGCGCCCGGGGCGTCGACCGAGCGCTGCGCGGCGTGCGCGGGCCGCGGCCGGGTCCGGATGCAGCAGGGGATGTTCCCCATCGCGATCGAGCGCCCCTGCGGCCGGTGCCGCGGCACGGGCCGGATCGTGACCGACCCGTGCAAGACGTGCCGCGGCGCCGGCCTCGCGGCGAAGCAGAAGACCATCGAGGTGACCATCCCCGCGGGCGTGGAGAACGGCGCGACCCGGCTCGTGGAGCGCGGCGGCAACGCCGCCCGCCCCGATCGCGGGCCGGGCGATCTCGAGCTCACCATCCGCGTCGCGCCGCACGAGCTCTTCCGCCGCATCGGCGACGACGTGGTGTGCGCCGTGCCGATCTCGTTCGCGCGCGCGGCGCTCGGCGGCGAGCTGGAGATCCCGACCCTCGACGGGAAGGGGAGGCTGCGGATCCCCCCGGGCACGCAGCCCGGCTCGGTGCTCCGGATCAAGGGCAAGGGCATCCCGCGCCGCGTCGTCGGCGGGCGCGGCGACCAGCTCGTCGAGGTGAGCGTCGAGGTGCCGACGCAGCTCACCGCCTCGCAAAAAGAGCTCATCGCCCAGCTGGCGAAGGACCTCGGCGAGAGCGTGCAGCCGCAGCAGGCCAGCTTCATGGACAAGCTCAAGGGCCTGTTTGGTTGACCTGCCGCGCGCCCGCGGGCGATCCTTTGCGTCCCGCTGAACGCCGAGGCACGAGCGCTGCCTCGAGCGCCTGAGCCGACATGGC
The DNA here is from genome assembly GCA_025924095.1 of Sorangium sp. Classification (GTDB taxonomy): domain Bacteria; phylum Myxococcota_A; class Polyangia; order Polyangiales; family Polyangiaceae; genus Sorangium. The sequence continues at coordinate 1,232 of JAICEP010000697.1, read as the reverse complement.
GAAGGAGGCATCGGACATGGACAAACCGAAGTTCATCGACGTCCTGAGCGACTCCACGGGAGAGACGGCGGAGAAGGCCGTGCGCGCCGCGCTGCTCCAGTACCCGGACGCGGGGGTGCAGATCCGCCTCCACACCCGGGTGCGCACGCCGGACATCGCGCGGCCGGTGCTCGAGCGCGCGGCCAGGGAGGGCGCGCTCGTCGTGTTCACGGTGGTGAGCCCCGAGCTGCGCGAGTTCGTGCACGCCTCGACGGCCGAGCTGAACATCGAGGCGATCGATCTGATCGGCTCGCTCATCGGCCGGCTCGGCACCTTCCTCGACCGGGAGCCGATCAACCTGCCGAGCGCGATGCTGCCGCTGAGCGAGGAGTACTTCCGGCGCATCGAGGCGGTGGAGTTCGCGGTCAAGAGCGACGACGGCAAGGAGCCGAGGAACTTCAAGCGGGCGGACATCGTCCTCGTCGGCGTCTCGCGCACGTCGAAGACGCCGCTGTCGACGCTGCTGGCGCAGCGCGGCCTCAAGGTCGCGAACCTGCCGCTCGTGCTCGGCGTGGCGCCGCCGCCCGAGCTCGTGGACGCCCCGCAGGACAGGGTCGTCGGCCTGACCATCGGGCTCGACCAGCTCTGCGAGATCCGGCAGGCGCGCCTGCGCCAGCTCGGGATGCCCTCCGAGACGAACTACGCGATGCGCGAGCACGTCCGGCAGGAGCTCGACTACGCGCGCCGGCTCTTCGCCGCGCACCCGGAGTGGCCGGTGGTCGATGTCACGGGGCGCGCCATCGAGGAGACGGCGGTGATCATCCTGGAGCACCTGAAGGAGCGCGACGAGCGCGCGAAGGCCGCGCGCTCGTCGCTGATGTGAGGCCACGCGGCCGAGCGGGACGCGCGACGCCGCCGCACGGCGCGAAGGCAGGAAAGCGGCGTGTCCGGATGGGCGTGCGGCGTGTCCAGATGGGCATGCGGCGTGTCCAGATGGGCGTGCGGCGTGTCCAGATGGGCATGCGGCGTGTCCAGATGGGCGTGCGCGTGTCCAGATGGGCGTGCCGGTCGCCGCCGCGCCCGCTCAGCGAGCGAGCGCCCGCGTCTCTCCCAGGTCGAGGATCCAGAGCGCGTCGGCCGGGAGCCCGCGCTCCTGAAAGCTCCCGGCGGTGCGCCGCCGGTCAGCTCACGATCTTGAGGGCGCGGCCGACGAGGACCTCGTTGTGGCTGCCGGTCCTGTACCCGCCGAGATC
>JAICEP010000696.1 GCA_025924095.1 Sorangium sp. | reverse complement strand
TCACCCGCCGCGTGCTCCACGTTGGAAAAGGCGGTCTTGAACAGCGCGTCGTGGACGTTGGGCTGCATCGGTCGGTCCTCATCCTGCCTCACCGTCGCGCCGCCCGCAGCGCCTTTTAAGCGGCGCATTTCAGAACGAATTGGCCTACTTGCGCGCAATCGCGCCGCCCCTGCCCACCTCGGAGGCGCCCTCGCCTCTGCGCACGATTCCGGCGCCCTGGCGGGGCAAACCCTGCGGTGGGCCGCACACGGCGCATGCTATCGTCGCTCTCCTCATGGACTTTGCGCACCCTGAAGGTCACGTGATCGCCGACCGGTATCGCCTCATTCGCGTGCTCGGCCGCGGCGGCAACGCGATCACCTACGAGGCGGACGACCTCTCGACCCGGGGGCGCGTCGCCGTCAAACAGCTCCTGATCTGGAAGCGCGCGGAGTGGAAGGCCCTCGATCTGTTCGAGCGCGAGGCCAGGGTCCTCGCGAACCTCACCCACCCCAGCATTCCTCGCTATATCGATTACCTCAAGCTCGACAGCGAGCAGGGCCCTTGCTTCTATCTGGTGCAGGAGCTCGCGCCGGGGCGACCGCTCTCGGCATGGGTCAAGGACGGATGGCGCGCCGACGAGGCCGAAGCGTCGACCATCGCGCGGCACATCCTGCGGACGCTGCTCTACCTCCAGGGCTTCAGCCAGCCCATCGTCCACCGCGACATCAAGCCGCAGAACGTCCTCCGGCACGAGGACGGCTCCGTGTACCTCGTCGATTTTGGCGCGGTCGCCGAGGCGCGGGACACGGCCTCAGGAGGGAGCACGGTGGTGGGCACGTACGGCTACATGGCCCCGGAGCAGTTCCGCGGCCGCGCCGTACCCGGGAGCGATCTCTACGGGCTCGGCGCCACGCTGCTCCACGTGCTCGCCGGCCGCGATCCCGCGGATCTGCCCCAGAAGGGCATGCGGCTCGACGTCCGCGGCAGCGTCCAGGTCTCGCCCCCCTTCGCCGCCTGGCTCGATCGCATGCTCGATCCCGACCTGGAGCGCCGGTTCGCCACGGCGGGGGAAGCGCTCCTCGCGCTCGATCGGCCGCCCGGGAACGCCCCCCGGCGGGGCCTCCTCGCGGCGGCCGCGGTCGCCCTCGGCCTCACGGCCGCCGGCGGCGCGGCCGCGGTCTTCTTCGGCACCCGATCGGCTCCCGACCCCACGCCGGCCGTCTCGCGCGCCGCGCCCGATACGCCCGCGATGGCCGCCGCGAACGAGCGGGCGCACCTCGCCCCTCTGCTCACGCTCTCGGGCCACTGGTCCGCGATCTTCGAGGTCGCCTATCACCCCGGGGGCAAGCGCCTCGCGAGCGGCAGCAACGATCTCGCGCTCAAGCTCTGGAACCTCGATGATGGCCAGACGCTGCGCTCCTTCGCCGGGCACACCAAGCGCATCGGAGGGATCGCGTTCACGCCGGACGGCAAGACGCTCGTATCGGCGGCCGACTCCACGGTGCGGCTCTGGAACGCCGAGTCCGGCGCGCCGCTGAAGACGCTCGGCGCCGGGGCGGGGGTCATCACCGATCTCGCCATGTCCGCCGACGGCGGCCGGGTCGCCGTCTCGAGCATGGATGGGACCGTGCGGGTCTTCTCGCTCCGGACGGGCGAGAGCGAGAGGACGTTCCAGAACGACGGGCGCGTCCTCTCCGTCGCCGCGACGGCCGACGGCGGCGTGGTCCTGAGCGGCGACGACCGCGGCGCCGTCAGGATCTGGTCGGTCGAGACGGGCGGGGAAATCGGCGCGCTCTCGGGCCACGCCGGCGCGGTGAACCGCATCGTGATCGCGCCCGACGGCCAGACCGTGATCAGCGCGAGCGACGATCGGACGATCCGCATCTTCCACCTCGGCAGCCGGAAGCCGCTCAACACGCTCTCCGGGCACACCGACGAGGTCTGGTCGCTCGCGCTCTCGCCGAACGGCGACACCCTGGTGAGCGGCGGCAAGGACGACATGCTCCGGATCTGGGACGTTTACTCGGGCAAGCTCAAGAGAGAGCAGCGCGCCGGCTTGAACGGCGTGATCGCGCTCGCCTTCCACCCCGGCGGCGCGCAGTTCGCCGCGGGCGGCGGGAACAACCAGATCCGCATCTGGTCGGCGCCGGGCAAGGTGTGGAGGCCGCCGGTGCCGCCCGCCGACTACACGCCCGAGCCCGTCGCCCCAGCGCCGTCGCCCTCCGTGGAGGCGTCGCTGGTCCGCGACGCCAACGCGCTGCTCGACGAGGGCAGGTCGCAAAAGGTCTACCAGCAGGCGCGCGAGCTCCTCGAGCAGGCGCTCCGTACGAATCCCACCTACGCGCCGGCCCACTCGGCGCTCGGCCGCGCCGCGTACAAGAGCGGTTATCTCCGGGGCAACGAGTACGAGCCCGACAGCCTGGTGCGCGCCCACGAGCACACGGACAAGGCGCTGGCGCTCGATCCCCAATGCGTGGACGCCCATGTGGTCAAGGGCTGGGCCTACATTTTCCAGAAGAACTACGGCGCAGCGCGCAGGAGGGTCGAGGCCGCGGAGGCGCTCCGTCCCGACGCCGACGACGTGCTCCTCCTCTCGGCCGGCCTCGCCGAGCGCGAGGGGAAGACCGAGGAGGCCCTCGCGCGCGCGAAGCGGATCATCGAGACCAGCAAGGACCCGCGGGTGCTGGCGCGCGCGTACGACACCCTCACCGACGTCTACAAGGCCATGCGTGAGTGGGACGCGGTGGAGGATACGTACCTCGCGATCGTTCGCCTCGATCCGAAGTCCTCCTGGGCCAAGGGCAACTACGCCGCCTTTCTCACGCGGAGAGACGAGCACGATCGGGCGGTGGACATGGCGCGAGCCGCCCTGGCCACGGCCGATTACCCCATCGGGCGCACGATCCTGGCCAGCGCACTGTGCGGCAAGGGCCGGCAGCTCCTCGCCCGGCAGGACCTCGAGGGCGCGCGGGCGCAGTTCCTCGCCGCGAGGGAGGCGCACCCGGGGAGCGCCGACGCGCCGCACGGGATGGCGCTGTACCTCCGCGCGCGGGCGGAGAAGGAGCAGGAGACGCGCGCCGAGCTCCTCGCCGAGGCGAAGAAGCACCTCGAGGAGGCGCTGCGGCTCGATCCCAAGCATCGGGGCGCGCGGGAGGCGCTCGCGGCGCACGACCGCCCCGTGCATTGAGCGGCGGGTCTCGGCTCCCGGCGCTGAACGGCGGCCGGCTCCTTTGGCGCCGAACGTCCGAACGGCGCGGCGCGCTCGACTCGATCAGAGCGCCCTGCGCATCACCTGGCGCATCACCACGTCCTGGAGCAGCTCGGGGATGGCGCGCTTCAGCCGCCAGACCCAGCGGCCATCGCGGTGAGGCACGGCGTAGAGGCGGCCGGCGTCGACCGCTTCGACCGCGCGCCGCGCCACGTAGTCGGCCTGGAGCCCCTCGCGCCCCATGAGCTTCTCGGCGGTCGCCTTCATGGGCCCGTCGAGGCCGCGCCCGCTCGAGGCGATCTGCGTCCTGAAGAAGGTCGGGCACAGGACGGTGACCCCGACGCCGTGAGGGGCGAGCTCGAGCCTCAGCGTCTCCGACAGGGCGACGACGCCGGCCTTTGTCACGCAGTAGGGAGCGATGCCCGGCACGGAGATGAAGCCGGCGGCGGACGCGACGTTCAGGAAGTGTCCGCTCCGCTGCTCCTTGAAGCGCGGCGCGAACGCGTGGCAGCCGTGGATGACGCCCCAGAGGTTGACGCCCATGACCCACGCCCAGTCCGCGAGCGGGATCTCGCCGACCTGCCCGCCGGCGCAGACTCCCGCGTTGTTCACGACGAGATCGACGCCGCCGAGCGCGCGATCGGCCTCGCCCACGAGCGCCGCGACGTCCTCGCTCCGGCTCACGTCGCAGCGCACCGCGTGCGCCTCGCCACCGGCGCCGGCGACGAGGCGCGCCGTTTCCCGGGAGCCTTCCTCGTTGAGGTCGGCGAGGAGCAGCTTCGCCTGACGGCCCGCGAGCTCGAGGGCCAGCGCGCGGCCGAGGCCCGAGGCAGCGCCGGTGATGACGGCGCGGGGGTGCTTGGGGAGGGGCATGACGAAGGCGCATATCATGAAGGCTGTCCCGCGTGGCGTCCGCCCCCCTCACGCGCGAGCCCCGCCCGCGTCGCGCTGCGATCATGAGCTCTCTCAGGGCTCCCCCTCACGCTTTGGACACAAGGCAAGGCGCCAAGCACACCAGAGGAAGGCCGTGCTCCCCTGGCGTTCTTGGCGCCTTGTCGATTCGACCCGCGGATCGCGTCAGGCGCTGCCGCGCGCTCCTCCCTGGCCCGCGCGCGCGCCGCCGCTCAGCCG
>JAICEP010000695.1 GCA_025924095.1 Sorangium sp. | reverse complement strand
GCCTCGCGGGCCGCGCCCCCCGCCGCGCCCTCGCTCCCTCCTGCCGCGGCGGCGGGCGGCGGCAGGCCGCCGGTGCCAGCGACCCCCTTCCGGAGCCTCTCGACGTCCCCGGGCGCGGCGGGCGCCCGCGCCGCCTCGAGCTTGTCCCTCGCCGCCGGCTCCCCGCGCTGCGCCTCCGAGGTCTCCAGCGACGCCGTCGCCGGAGACGGCCCGGAGCGCGCCGGTGCTTCGGACGACTCCCTGGGGCTGCACGCGCTCCCTCCCGCCGAGAGCCCCAGCAGCAACGCGCCGCCGAGGAGCGCGCGCTTCGCCCACGCCATTCCGAGCTCGCCCATGATCTTCTCCCTCCCCGCGGACCGAGCGGGTGCTCGGTCAGACGGGCCAGCGCCGCTTCCGTTCTGTCGCTCCGCTCCCGGGACGGCGCCGGCGCCGCCGTGATGCCGCCGAGGATATCCGCGTAGCTCGCCCGCTACTCGATGAAGCGCGGGGGCATGAGCGGATCGTGCGCGATCGTGGCGGCGGATGCGGCGCTCGGCGCGCCGGTCGGCGCAACGCTCGGCGCGCGGGCGGGTGCGGCGGCAGGGGCCGACCTCACCGTCGCCGCGGGCCGGGGTCTCCTCGCCGGAGCGCGCTTCCGGGGAGCCGGCAGCTCCAGCTTCGGGGGGAGCGAGCCCGCCTCGGTGATGGAAACGTCGCGCTCGATCTCGGATCTGCCCTTGAAGACACGCACCTTGTGGAGGCTCCCGAGCGCGCCCGCGAGCTCGACCGTGCCGTCCTTCAGGGGCGCGGGCACCCCGTCGACCTCCACCGAGGCGTCCGCGGGGACGATCGCCAGCTCGACCCGGTGCTGGACGGGCGCGCGCAGGGCCGCCGAGGGCGCCGCGCGCTGGACGGCGGAGAGCGCCGTCGAGACCTCGCGGGAGACGAGGTGCATGCCGGTCATGGCCGCGCTCGCCGGGGCGCCCTCACGGTGCGTCACGACCCAGCCGAAGCCCGCCACGAGCAGCGCGGCGACCGCGACGTGCGCCTTGATCCAGCGACGCCGCGGCGCAGGCGCCCCCTGGCTCACCCGCGGCGCCTCGTCCGTCTCGAGCGCAGGCGCCGTCGCGCCGTCGCTCGACGGGTCTCTCCAGCGCTCCGCGGGGCTCCTCGGCGCCGCGACCGCAGGGCTGCCCCGCCGGTGCACGCGCGGGCCCGCCCGGAGCCTGAGCCTCGGCGCGACCGTCCGGCACTCCGACGGCGAGAGCGGGACCAGCATGCCCTCGTCGAGCGAGAGCGGGTCGTCCCCGAGGAGCGGCCTGATCGCGTCGAGCATCACCGACGCGCGCGGATACCGGGCGACGGGCTGGTACTGGAGCGCGCCGTCGACGATCGCGGCGATCTCGGGCGTGACCCACGGCGCGAACGCCTGGACGGGCGCCGGCAGCTCGGCGACCAGGGTGGCGATGAGATCGCCGAAGGCCTCGATGTCCTCGGTCGGCGTGCGCCCCGCGAGCGAGTGATAGAGCACGATCCCGAGCGCCCAGATGTCGGTCCGGTGATCGATGTCCTTGATGCCCCGCGCCTGCTCCGGGGACATGTAGCGGGGCGTCCCGATCATGCTCCCGGACCGGGTGAGCCCCGTCGTATCCCGGCGCGGCTCGTGGGCCGGCTTGATCTTGGCGATGCCGAAGTCGAGCAGCTTCACGATGAGCCCGGCGCCCTCCTCGCGCCGCGCGAGGAACAGGTTGGCGGGCTTGATGTCGCGGTGCACGACGCCGGCGTCGTGCGCCTTCTGCAGGCCGACGCAGGCCTGCGCCACGATCCGGAGCGCGAGCCGCGGGGGCAGCGGGCCGAGGCGCGAGACGAGCTGCGCGAGATCCTCGCCGCGGAGGAGCTCCATCACCAGGAACGGCGAGCCCGTCTCCGGATCCGCGCCCGTGTCGAGCACGCGGACGATGTGCTCGGTCTGGATGGCGCCCGCGGCCCTCGCCTCGCGCTCGAACCGCTCCAGCGCAGACCGGCTGCGGACGATCTCCGTGTTCATGATCTTCACGGCGACGCGGCGACCCTGCTCCGCGTCGTTGGCCTCGTAGACAGCCCCCATCCCTCCTCGGCCGAGGAGCCGGACCAGGGTGTACCTGCCGCTCAAGGTCTTGCCGTCCACAAGAAAGGTTTCCTCTAGAAGATGTAGTCGGGGTCTCAATCCAGATGCTACCTCGACCCGCGAATCCGGAGCACCCGCGCTCCACCGTTGGATTCTTGCGTTCTCACGCGCCGAGGCCTGACCGGGTGCCGGCCGGCCGCGCGCATCGCGTCAGAACGTGTAACGCACGCCGATCTTGGGCGCGATGACGACCATCACCTCGCCGGCGAGCGGCTCCTCTTCGAACCTGGCGAAGAACCCGCGCTCGTCGTCGATCCTGCCGTAGACGCCCTCCGGGGGGTTGGTCCACACGGGCTCCTTCAGCCGGACCAGGACCGCCGCCGCGAGGCCGGCCGTCACCTCGAGGTGATCGCCGAGGCGCAGGCCGCCGCGCACCTCCGGCGTCATGACGAAGAACCTCGCGGGAGCCTGCGCCACCGTCGGATCGAGGTGGAATTCTACACCGCTGCTGCTGGAGGTGAACGTGCCGCTGCGCTCGTCGCTCACCGTGCCGAGCAGGGCACCGGCGCCGAGCCGCACCGAGAAGCGGTGGCGGTCGCCGAGCGACAGGCCGGCCCAGCCCCCCGCCAGAAAGCCGCGGAGCGCGAGGGCATCGTCGGCCTCACCGGAGCTCTCCGGCAGGCGATCCTGGATCTCCAGCGACGTGCGCCGGGCGGTCACGCTCTGGTGCACCTGGAGGTAGCCGGTCGTCACGCCGAAGCCGAAGCCGGACCGGAGCTCGTAGCCCGCGTGGATCGCGCCGAGGCCGCCTGCGCCGACGCCCAGCGAGCAGGACCCCCTGCACTGGCCCGCGGCGCCGCCGCCGAACGTCGGCACGAACGCCGGGGCCGCGTCGAGCTCGACGAGGAACCGCCCCGGCGAGCGCCCGAGCTCCACGCGCTCCAGCGCGACGGGGACGACCACGCGCGCGTCGCGGGCGAGGATCGCCTCGCGCCGCGCGGTGACGAAGCCGCCCGCGGAGACCTCGATCCGGTGCCGGCCGGGGCTCAGGCGCCCCTCCCAGATGCCGCTGCCGAGCGGCACGCCGTCGACGGTGACGCTCGCGCACACCGGCGTGGGCTCGATCCGGAGCATCGCGCTCAGCTCCTCGGCGCGAAGGGCGAGGGGCGTCGTCTGCTTCAGCCGGATGAGCACGGAGGCGGGTATGGTCCCGAGATCTGCCGCCCCGCGCAGCTCCACCGTGTGCTGGCCGGGCGAGAGCGGCCCCTCCCAGGGCGTCTTGCCGACGGTGTAGCCGTCGACGATCACGTCGAGCGCCTTGCCCTCCTGCTCCGTGACGCGCAGGCGCCCCGACTCCACGAGCTTCTGGAGGCGCGACAGGATGCGGACCACCTGCCCACCGGCGACGTCGACGCGGGTCTCGAACGGCTCGAAGCCGTCTTTGTAGACGCGGACCACGTGGCTGCCCGCGCCGACGCGCAGCGGGGCGGGCAGCGGGTAGTCGCCGCGGCGCTGGCCGTCGACCATGATCGAGGCGCCGATCTCGGCGTCCGCGACGTCGACGGTGCCGACCAGCCCGCGCAGCCGCACGACGGCCTGCTGCGCGGCGTTCCTCGTGTCCGCCGGCAGCCGCTGCGAGAAGTCGCGGAGCAGGATCTCGAAGAGCGCGAGCGCCTCGTCGTAGCGGCGGAGCTGCTGGAGGCACAGCGCCGCGCTCGAGGTGGCGCTCCAGGTCGGATAGAGCTGCCGCGACGCGAGGAACTCGGCGAGCGCCGCCTCCCAGGCGCCCTGGCGGTACCGCTCGAGGCCGCGCTCGAAGTGGGCGCGCGCCTCGGCGACGGGATCTTCGGCCGGCGCGGGCTCGGCGGCGGGCGGGGGCTCGGCGGCGGCGGAGCCCGGCGGCGCCGCAGCAGCAGGCGGCGCGGCAGCGGGCAACGCCGGGGGCGACGCAGCGGGCGGCGCAGCGGGCAGCGCCGGGGGCGACACAGCGGGCGGCGCAGCGGATGACGCCGGGGTCGGCGTGGGGGAGGCCTGGGGACCGGCCGGCTGAGCGCGCGCGACGGCCTCCCCGGCGAAGGCGGCGGCGAGCGCGAGGAGAGCGGCGGCGGCCGCGCGGCGCCACCGGCGGCGCACGGCGGCGAGCCCGAGGAGCAACAGCCCGAGGGCGCGCGTCGCGGCGGCGCTGGATGAGCCTGACGCGGCGCTGCAGCCGCCGGCGGCGCCCGGCGCGGCCGGCG
>JAICEP010000694.1 GCA_025924095.1 Sorangium sp. | reverse complement strand
TCCCTCCATCTCCATCGAGACCGACCCCGCGCAGCGCCGACCGAGCGGTCCGCGCTGTGTCGGCGGAGCGCGCTCGCCCGCCGCGCGCCCGCGGTCGCCACGCGCTGTTCACACGCCAGGGTTGCGCGTCGTTACGGACAGCGCGCTTCGATTGCCACGGATACAGACACCCTCGCTCGATGGCCCGCTCGACAGCCGAATACGGGCCACTGGCCAGAATCGTCACAGATTCGGATCACGCGCGCTCGTAATCGCGTTGACGCGCCCATTACGGTTCGCCCTCTGCGATTATCACACCATGACTGGCTTACTGGGCTCGATCTCGCGCCAAAAAGAAGCGTCATGAGCTCTTGACGCGCTATGCCTCGAGCGCTCTCAATGGCCGCCGCAAGCAGCTCCTCGGCGGAGCCATTGAACCGGAATGCCTCGATCCTTTCTCTGCAAGATTGTTTTCGCCTCTCTCCTCTTCAGCGCGCCCGCGCTCGCAGCAGAGCCGACACGCCGCATGCTGCGGATGCGCTACAGCGAGGATGCGCGAGCGACGTCGTGCTCTGTAGAGGGCGCGCTGCGCGAGCAGGTCCGTCAGCGCACGGGGTACGACCCCTTCCGCGAGGACGCGCCCGAGGAGGCCGACGTCGCGATCGGGAAGCGTGACGCGATGCTGGTCGCCACGCTCCGGTACCGGGACGAAGACGGCAGGGCCTCCGCCCCGCGCTATTTCAGCGCTCCGGACAGCGACGCTGGCTGCGAGCTGCTCACCAGCTACATCGCGCTCTCGATCGCCTTCACGCTGACGCCGTTCGGCAGCCATGTACAGGCTCCCGCAACGGCGCCGCCTCGCCCCGAGCTCGCGCCGCCCCCGGCTCCGCCGCGGTCACGACCGCCGCCGGCGCGCCCGGCCCCCGCGAGCGAGCCCGCCGGGATCTTGAGCACGCTCCGGGGAGGCACCGGCGTGTTCGCGCAGATCGGGCTGACCGATCAGCTGGTCGGCGGCGCCTCCTGGTTCTTCAGGGTTCACTGGTCGAACCGCCTCTCCTTCGCGCTGGAGGCCCGCACAGCGTTCATCCCCCTGAGCTCAGGCGCGAGCGGCCGGGGGTGGAGCCTGGACACATCGAGCCCGGGCGGGGAGCCGATGCACACCCGCATCCTCGTCACGAACGCCCTCGTTCCGTGCCTTCACACGAACGACGTGCTCGCCACCTGCGCCCTGATGGAGTTCGGCCTGCTGACGCTCACCGGGCAGCGCGCCAGCGACAGCGCGCTGTTCCTTGTGTTCGTGGCGCTCGGGTTCCGCACCGGGGTCGAGCTCGCGCTGAACGACTGGCTCTCGTTCACCACCCACGTCGATCTCCTCACGGCCGTCGGGCTCCAGGAGCGCCCGCACGTCGACATCCTGCGGGCTCCTCATCTCAGCGCGTCCGTCGGCGCCGGCGTGATCGCGGCGTTCTGAGCTCGCAGGAGCCGCACGCGGGATGGATGGTGGTGAGGACGGCGCGGCGGCGAGGATCGTGGCTGGAATTTTCGAGGACCAGCCATCGCTCGTTCGGGCGCCGCGCGGCGCGCGGGACAGGCAGACGAGCGTCAGCCCAGGCCGCCCGCCGGCGCTCCTCGTGGCGCGGAACGCCTTCTCTCTGGCGTGAAGCCGCGCAATTCGCGTAGCCTTTCCTGACGGTGCTCCCGGAGTTCACCGATCCGACCGACCGCTTCATGATCGAAGCCCGCAGCCGAAGCGGCGGCATGGGCGATATTTTCAAGGGCACCGATCAGTCCACCGGCGCCCCTGTCGCGATCAAGGTCCTGCGCGCCGCGGCGTCGCCCCAGGAGCGCGCCCGCTTCGCGCGCGAGATCGCCATCCTGGCCGATCTGCGGCACCCGAACATCGTGCAGTACATCGCGCACGGCACCTGGCTCGACGGGCGCCTCTTCTTCGCGATGGAGTGGCTCGACGGCGAGGACCTCGGGCAGCGCCAGCGGCGCGCGCCGCTCGGCCTGCGCGACTCGGTGGAGGTCGTCCGGCGCAGCGCGGCCGCCATGGCGGCCATCCACGCGCGCGGCGTCGTCCACCGCGACCTCAAGCTCTCCAACATCTTCCTCGTCCGCGGCAAGGGCACCGCGATCAAGCTGATCGACTTCGGCGTCGTGCGGCTCGCGGTCCCGGACGACTGCCCCACCGAGCGCGGCACGATCATCGGCACCCCGCACTTCATGGCGCCCGAGCAGGCGCGCGGCGAGCCGGTGGACGCGCGGGCCGACGTCTACTCGCTGGGCTCCGTCCTGTTCCGCCTGGTCACCGGCAGGAACGTCTTCGAGACCGAGCACGCGATCGCCCTGCTCGGCCGCCTCGTCCTCGAGGACCCGCCGCGCGCGGCGCAGGTCCGCTTCGACGTGCCGGAGGCGCTCGACGAGGTGATCACGCGCTCCATCGCCCGCGATCGCGAGGTGCGGTACGAGACCGGCGGCGAGCTCGCGCGCGCGCTCGCGCGGGTCGGGGAGCTCAACAACGACCCCCCCGCGACCGACAGGTCCGCCTCGGCGATCCGCCGCGCGGCGGCGCCGGAGCTCCGGTCGGGCCCGGCGAGCCCCTCCGGGCCGATCGACGAGCGGCCGCAGGTGCGGCTCGCCACGAGCGAGCGGCGCGTGGTCGCCTGCGTGCTCTTCGAGCTGGGCGCCGGGCCGCTGCGCCCCGAGGTGGACGCCGCGCTCCGCGAGGTCCTCGGCGACGACGCGCGGCTCGAGCCGCTCCTCAGCGGGAAGATGGTCGCGGTGCTCGGGGTGGAGCGCTCGCGCGGGGACGAGGCGATGCGCGCCGCGCGGGCGGCGCTGACCGTCGCCAGGTCGACGCCGGGCGCGCGCGTCTCGGTCGCGGTCGGGCACGCCGTCCGCGGCCGCACGAACCTCGCCGGCGAGGCGCTCGAGCGCGCGGCGCAGCAGCTGGAGTCCGCCGTGCCCGGCGCGGTCCGGATCGACGGGTACGCGACCGCGGCGCTCGAGGGGCGGTTCGTGGTCCAGGAGGACGCGCGCGGCGGCGTGCTCCTGCACGAGGACGCGGCCGGCTTCGACGCGCGCAAGCTCCTCGGGCACCCCACGCCGACCCTCGGGCGCGAGCACGAGATCGCGCGGCTCCAGGGCATCTTCAGCGACGTCGCCGAGGACGGGGTCCCGCGCGCCGCGCTCGTGACCGGCCCGGCCGGCATCGGCAAGAGCCGCGTCCGCGCCGAGCTGATCCAGCGCCTCGACATGGCGCCGCACGCGCCGGTCATCCTGCTCTGTCGCGGCGATCCGATGAGCCAGGGGTCGGGGCTCTCCGGCCTCGGCCGCGCCCTGCGCGCGCTCATGGGCATCCACGACGGCGAGCGCCTCGAGGACCAGGTGCAGAAGGTGAACGCCCACGTGGCGGTGCGCCTGGCCCGCCCGCTGCGCTTCCTCGCGGGCTTCATCGGCGAGCTCGCCGGCGTGCCGTTCCCCAACGACGGCAACGAGCCGCTGCGCGCCGCCCGCGAGGCCCCGCAGCTCATGGAATCGCGCATGCGGATGGCGATCGAGGCGTTCTTCCGCTCGAAGTCCGAGAGCACGCCGCAGATCCTGGTCATCGAGGACATGCACTGGGCGGACAGCACCACCGTCGAGCTCGTCGACTGGCTGCTCGGCTGCGCCGACCTCCGCTTCGGCGTGTTCGGCTTCGCGCGCCCCGAGCTCGCGGGCCGGTTCCCGTCGCTGTGGCAGCAGCGCAACGTGACCCGCTTGACGCTCTCGCCGCTGTCGCCGCAGGCCGCGGATCGCCTCGTGGCGACCGCCCTCCCCCAGGCCACCCCGGCCACGCGCAGCGCCATCGTGCAGCGCGCCGGCGGCTACGCGCTGTTCCTGGAGGAGCTCATCCGGCACGCCGCGGAGGGGCGCGACGACGTGCCGCTCAGCGTGCAGGCGCTCGTGCAGCTCCGCGTCGACCGCATGTCGAGCGGGGTGCGCGAGGTGCTGCGCGCCGCGTCCGTCTTCGGCCAGGTCTTCTGGACCGCGGGCGTCGAGGCGCTGCTCGAGCGCGCCGTGGGCGCGGAGCTCGCCGAGCTGGAGGCGGGCGAGATCATCGCGCGCCAGCTGGAGCCTCGCGTCGCGGGGCAGGTGCAGTGGACGTTCCGCCAGGCGCTCGTGCGCGACGCGGGGTACGCCTCGATCCTCGAGGAGGACCGCGCCGCGCTCCACCGCGCCGCGGCCGCCTGGCTCGAGTCCGCGGGCGACGTCGATCCGGGGCTCGTCGCGCGCCACGCGGAGGCCGGCGGCGAGAAGACGCGGGCCGCGCTGCTCTACGCGCGGGCGGCCCGGGGCGCGGCGGCGAGC
>JAICEP010000693.1 GCA_025924095.1 Sorangium sp. | reverse complement strand
TCCATGAGGTCCGTGAGCATGCGATCGCAGCGCGCGGCCTCCTTCCCGATGCGGGCGAGCATCGGCCTGAGCCGCTCCTCGGGCGGCAGGGGCCGATCCGGCCGGAGGCGGTCGACGGTGAGCTTCAGCGCGGCGAGCGGGTTGCGCAGGTCGTGCGCGACGCTCGCGAGGATCCCGAGCTGCTTCCGGCGCTGCTCGGCCAGCGCGGCGGCCATCTCGTTGAACGCGACGGCGATCTCGCGCAGCTCGTCGAGCCCGCCCTGCGGCGCGCGAGCGTCGACCGCGCCGGCCCCGTAGCGATCGATCGCGGCGCGGATCGCGAGGAGAGGGCGATACGCACGCCTGCTCAGCTGCCAGAGCGCGAGCAGGACGCCGGCGAGCAGCATCGTGGCGGCCCCGAGGCTCACGGCCTCCGAGAGCCTGTTCACCTCGTCGACGCGTTCCCGGGCGATCCGCGCCTCGCCGAGCTTCGCGGCGAGCAGTTGCTCGAGCGCGGCGAATGCGCGATCGGCCTCCTCGGGGAGCCCAGCCTCCGCTTCGGCGACGGGGAGCGCCGTCCCGTTCGCCTGCGCGCGCGCGGCGAGGTAGCGCTTGACCTCCCGCTCGGTCGCCTTGAAGGCGTCGGCGTTGTCCGCGGTGACAGGGTTCTCGCGGACGTCCGCGAGCCACCGCTCCAGCTCGCGCCCGGCGGCGTCGCGCGCGTGGGCGTGCTCGGGGAGCTGGGTCAGCGCGGCGCGGGCGCCTTCGCGCTCGTGAGAGAGGAGGTGGACCTCCAGCTCCATGATCGACCGCACCTCTCGAACCAGGTTGAAGAGGCACGCGACCTCGCGGTCCATGTATGCGGTGCTGAGCGTGAGGCCGCTCGCCGTCAGCAGCGCGAGGGCGGCGAGCCATGCGGAGCTCGCGGCCGCGAGCGTCTTCAGCTTCATCGTTGTTCCCCGATTCCGGCCCTGAGCGTGCCGAGAACGCGCCGAGCGTAGCGCCTCGAGGGGCCACGGACCGTCCAGCAGGTACTCTGAAATTCGGAGCGCGCTCCGGCGAGGCGGCCGCGCCAGGTCGGTGCCGGCACCCGGCGAGAGCGGCGCGCCTGCGCGCCGTCGCCGCGGTGTCTCCAGGATCAGGCGGGCGTCTTCTCCATGCCCTTCGGGATCGACAGCGCCGCTCTGGCGATGGCCATCTGGCGCTCCAGCTCCTCGGGCGACGCCGGCGTCTCCAGGATCAGCGCCGCGTCGCCCGGGACGTGGGCGGCGACCCGCTGAAACGCGTGCGCCGCGCTCTGGCTCAGGGCGTCGTGGCGGCTGCCCGCGTTCACCTCGCTCACGTGGAGCTGCTTCAGCCGTGTCCGGTGCGCCTTCACCAGGAAATGGGCCTCCGTCATCGTGCGATCGACCTGGTGCGCGTGGCCGATATCGAAGCAGAACGACGCGTCCGGCAGCGCGTCGAAGAACGGCCCGAGCTCCTCCACCGTGCGGCCCGTCCGCTTTCGCTTGTCCATGTTCTCGAGCGCGAGCAGGCCGCCGAGCTGCCGGAAGGCGCCGAGATCATGGATGGTGTCCGGGTGGAGGACGACCCGCCAGCCCAGCGCGGCCACCTCCGCCATGGCGTCGGCGACGGCGCGCTCCTCCGCCGCGTCGAAGCGGCTCGGGGCGTGGAACGAGACGTAGCGATACCGCGACAGGTCCAGGGATCCGAGCCGCCGGAGCAGCGGCTTGAGCTCCGAGATGCGCAGCGCGGAGAGCTCCACCGCGGTCGCGGAGCTCCCCTCCAGCATCGAGAGCGCTCGCTCGACGTCGCTGAGCGCGAGCGCCCCTGTCGAGTAGCCGATGGATCGCATCAGAACACCCCGTACGTCTGGATGAGCTTGCGGAGCTCCGGGTCCTCCTCGAAGAAGAGCCGGTTGAGCCCGCCCTGGAACTCGCGCCCGATGTCGCGCACCCGCCTGAACGTCGGGTCGCTGCCGAGCTCGTCGAGCGGTAGCTGCTTCAGCCGGTCCCGCTCCTCCTCGTTCGACAGGAGCGCGAGGAACGCGTTGTAGCTGTCGAACAGCATGCGCGCTGTCTCCGCGGAGATCGAGGGCCGGAGCAGCACCTCGGCCAGGCTCTCCAGCGGGGTCACCCGGATGCGCTCTCTCAGGAAGCGCACGAACTCCGGCGTCGAGATCCGCTCGCCGTCGTCGGTCCACGTCGCCCGGTCCTTGCCGAACAGCTCGAAGCTGAAGCAGGTGATGAGCCCGCTCACGAAGATGAGCTTGCGCGACATCCTGAGCTTCGCGTTGCGGAGCGCCCAGCCCGAGCTGCGCTCCCGCTGCTTGTAGACGAAATCGACGGCGACGGTGCGCCAGTACCGGACGATGTCGTTCAGGAGGAACATCGGGATGATCTCGCGCTTGCTGCCGTAGAGCAGCCCGCGGTCGTCCTCCACGTAGCGCGAGAGCACGAGCCTGAGCACGCGCTCGTGGGCGTCCGGCGTGCCGATCGCGAGCGACTCCAGGAGCAGCAGGATGCGCTGGGTCGTGTTCTTGTTCGTGTCCTCCTGCCCGCCGATCTGGTGGAGGATCGGGTGGCTGAAGGCCACGTTGCCGAACACGCCCGTCGGGCCCGGCTCATGGAACTTCGCCCCCCTCAGGATCTTCGTGATGGCCTGGACCTGGCTGAAGTGCCCCTCGTCGGCCTGACCGTCGATGAGCAGCGTCCAGTCGAGGTCGCTGCCGGTCGTGTACTCGCCCCGCGCCAGCGAGCCGAAGACGACCGCGCTCGTGTCGCACGGGATCTGCTCGCGGAGCAGCGCCGCGAGCCGCGCCCGGGTCTCCGCCGAGAGCCGCGCGGCCGCCTCGATGCTCGGCCATGACCGCCCCGCCTTCTCCCCGATCCGCTCGATGGCGCTCCGCGGCGCCCCGCCTTTGTCTCGTGTCATCGATCGCACCCTCGAACGCGCCCGCCGCGCCTCACGCCCCGCTGTCGCCCGGGAGCGAGAGCCCGAACCACCGATTCACGAGATCATGGTGCTCGGCGAGCTGCTCTCGGTAGCGGGGGGTGCCGTCGAGCGCGGCCCGCTCGAAATCGATCCAGTACAGGGCGCCCGTCTTCTCGCCGATGAGCACGTTGCCGAGCTTGACGTCGAGCGGCGCGACGCCGCGCGCGTTCATCGCCCGGACGATCTCCTCGATGCGGCCGCGGTGGGCCTCGCCGCCGCCGCTCGTGAACGCCTCGATCTCGCGCCGATCGCGCTCCGGATCGAAGAGCTGCCCGAGCGGCGCGAGGTCGATGTCGAGGACCTTCTGCCCGCGCTCGGCGACCTGATGTTGCAGCGTCTGGCCGCGCACGTAGTCGACGAACAGGGTGCGCGTGGTGAGGTGGAGATCGCGAATCCTCGGGACGCTGGGGAGGTCGCGCAGGCGGAGGAGCGCGGCCGCTTCGTTGTAGAAGAAGAGCCCGAGCAGGGCGGAGAGGTGCGCGCCGACGGGCGCGTTCCGCGGCTGGCCGATAAAGCGCTTGCGCACGCACACGTACCCGCGGCGCAAGACGACGTGCAGCCGGTAGCGCAGGCGCGGCATCTTCTCGCTCCGCCGGTTGAAGAAGGGCACGTCGGCCGGGTGGATCGCGAAGGCGAAGCCGTCCTGATCGAGCTCGGCGAGCACCCTGTCCCCCGGGCCGAGCTCGGCGACCGACGGGATGTCGCTCGGGGTCACGGCGTCGGACACGGGGAGCGGGTTCTCGTCGAGCCGGCGCGCGAGGAGCGCCTTGACGGTCTCGATCCGCACGGCGAGCAACCTCGTCGCTGTGCTCATGCCTGGCACGCGGCGCAGGCCCTGGTCCAGGGCGCGCCGAAGTTCAGGGTTCATGCCCGTCTAGTAGCCGCTTCCGCTCGCCAAATCAAAAGGCGCGGTGACGGCGAGGCGAGGTGGTAGGATGTATCGAGCGACCTGCGGCTCCATCAATCAGCGACGAGCAACGACGAGCCGCAACGAGCAGCACGAGCAGCAACGAGATGCCACGAGCACGAGTCGGCGCGACGGAGCGCCAAACGTCACGATCGCCGGCGTTCAGGTGAGGCGTGTTGTCAGCGTAGGTGACGGTACACGGCGCGGTTTGCGCTTCAACAGGAGACCCGATTCGGGTAGCAACCCTCCATGGGGACTTCGACGCTGCGGATCGTCCATGTCGTGAGCAGCCTCAACGGCGGAGGCATGGAGCATTTCGTGCTGCGCCTCGCCGAGGCGCAGCGGCGCCACGGCCACGAGGCTTCCATCCTCGCGCTGCGCGGCGGGCCGCTCGCGGAGCTGGCGCGCCAGCGGGCGCTGCCGGTCACCGTGCTGGGCGGGCGCCTGCCCGCGCGGGT
>JAICEP010000692.1 GCA_025924095.1 Sorangium sp. | reverse complement strand
TGCACATCGTGGGCGGCGCGCTGCTCGGCGCGGATGGGTCGATGAGGACGAGCGAGCCTTACCTGCCGGTCGCCTTCGACCGCGTCCGGCTTCACGGCCGGCCCGGCGACCGGCTGTGGAGCCAGGTGACCGTGCGGCCGAGCGCCGGGGGGCACGGCGCGGCGCTCCACGGCGAGATGCGCGTGCTCACCGCGGAGGGGGGGCTCGTGCTCGAGGCCGAAGGGCTATCCCTGCACAAGGCCTCACCGGAGGCGCTGCGGACCGCGACGGGGACGCGACTCGAGAGCTGGCTCTACAAAGTCGAGTGGCAGCCGCGCCGCCGCGCCCTCTCGGAGGGGGCGCCGGACGCCGCAGCCGGCGGGCGGTGGTGGATCTTCGCGGATCGACGTGGCGTCGGCGCCGCGCTCGCGGAGGCGCTCCGGCGCCGCGGAGAGCGATGCCTGGTCGTCCCGAGCCCGACGGAGCCGCCGCGCGCCGGTGAGGTCGCGCGGTTCGAGGACGTGGTCCGCGCGCTGGAGCAGGATACGACCGACCGTCCGCTCCGCGGCGTTGTGCACCTCTGGGGCCTCGACGCGCCTTCCGCGGGCGAGCTCACCGCCACGTCGCTCGCCGCCGCCGAGGAGCGGTGCTGCGGCAGCGTCCTTCGCGTGGTGCAGACGCTCGGACGCGCGAACCTGTCCACGCGCCTCTGGCTCGTTACCCGGGGGGCGCAGCCGGTCGAGCCCGGCGCGCAGATCGAGCTCGCCGCCGGGCCGATCTGGGGCCTCGGCCGCACGATCGCGCTCGAGCATCCCGAGGTGTGGGGTGGGATGATCGATCTCGATCCCGCGCACGACGCGGAGCGCGCGGCGGCGCTGCTGCTCGGCGAGGTGGATCGGCCGGACGGGGAAGATCACGTCGCGTTCCGCGATGGGCAGCGATACGTGCAGCGCGTCGTGGCCGACGGCGCGCTGGATCTCTCGGCGCAGGTCGCGCCGCTCCGCCCGGATCGCACCTACCTCATCACGGGCGGGATGGGCGGCCTCGGGCGGCGCGTGGCGCGCCGCCTGGTCGAGCGTGGGGCGCGGCACCTCGCGCTCATGGGGAGGCGCGAGCCCACGGCCGAGGCGGCGGAAGAGCTGCGCCAGATCCGGGAGAGCGGCGCCGAGATCGCGATCTTCATCGCCGACGTCTCCATCGAGGAGGACGCGGCTCGCGTGCTGAGCGCGATCGCGCGCGAGATGCCGCCGCTCGCAGGCGTCGTCCATGGGGCGGGGCTCCCGGGCGATTCGGTGCTCCTCCGGCACACCTGGGAGCAGTTCGCGGCGGTCCTCGCGGCGAAGGTGCAGGGCTCGTGGAACCTCCATGTCCTGACGCGCGACCTGTCCCTGGACTTCTGCGTCTATTTCTCGTCCCTGGCAGCGATCGCCGGCGCGCCAGGTCAGAGCAGCTACGCGGCCGCCAATGCCTTCCTGGATGCGCTCGCGCACCATCGCCGCGCGCTCGGGCTGCCCGCCCTCAGCGTCGACTGGGGCCCCTTCTCCGAGGTCGGCATGCTGGCGACGCTCGGAGCGAATGCCTTGTCCGACGCGGGCCTCGTCCGCATCCCTCCCGATCTCGGCGTCAGGATCCTCGACCAGCTCATCGAGCGGGGCGGCGTCCAGACGAGCGTCGTCTCGGGCGATCTGGCCAGCTACATCCATGGCCTCGCGGCGGGGCGCCCTGTCCCGATCTTCTCGTCGCTCCCGCAGGTCGCCCGCGCGAGGCGCGCGGCCCGGGATGAGGTATCGGCCGACGCGTCGCTCACGCTGCAAGCGCAGATCGAGCGGGCGCCATCGAGCGAGCGGCGCGACCTCGTGTTCCGCCATGTCCACGAGCTGGCGGCGCGGGTCCTCGGGGTTCGCCCCGTGGAGCTCGTGGATACGCGCCGGGGCTTCTTCGAGATGGGGATGGATTCGCTCTCGTCGATCCTCCTGAAGAATCAGCTGCAGACCGGTCTCGGACGGCCGCTCCCGTCGACGGTGACCCTCGACTATCCCAGCGTGACCGCGCTCTCGCGGTTCGTATGCGATGACGTCCTCTGCCTCGAGCGCGGTGAGCCTGCGCCGCCCGCCGCGCCCGTCGTGTCGGAGGACAAGAAGCTCGTGGCCGAGATCAAGCGGCTCTCGCAGGCCGAGCTGGAAGCGCAGCTCGCCGAGCTGACCTCGTTCGAATAGGGGAACATCCTGGGATGAGCAGCACCTCCGACATCGGGTCCGACGAGCTATCGCCGCTCCAGAGCGCGCTGTTCGCGCTCAGGAAGATGCGCGCTCGCCTCGATGCGATCGAGCGGGCGCGCCGCGAGCCGATCGCCATCGTCGGGGCGGCGTGCCGCTTCCCCGGCGCGTCCGATCCGGAGTCTTTCTGGAGCGCCCTTCGCGAGGGGCGCGACGCGGTCCGGGACGTGCCGAAGGACCGGTGGGACATCGACGCGTACTACGATCCGACGCCGGGCGCGCCGGGGAAGATGTACACGCGCCGCGGCGCCTTCCTCGACGAGGTGGATCGGTTCGACGCGGGCTTCTTCGGCGTCTCGCCGCGCGAGGCCGAGGGCCTCGATCCGCAGCAGCGCCTGCTCCTCGAGGTGAGCTGGGAGGCGCTCGAACGGGCCGCGATCGCCGCTCCCGATCTGGCAGGCACGGCGACCGGCGTGTTCGTCGGGATCATGAACGGGGACTACGGGCTGCTCGTCGCCGACCACGTCAGCGAGGAGCGCCTCGATGGCTACGTGGGCACGGGCAACGGCTTCAGCTTCCAGGCGGGCCGCCTCTCGTACGTGCTCGGCGTGCACGGCCCCTGCATGGCGCTCGACACGGCGTGCTCCTCGTCGCTTGTCGCGATCCATCTGGCCTGCCAGAGCCTGCGAGACGGCGAGTGTCGCGTGGCCCTCGCCGGCGGCGTGAACCTGATCCTGTCGCCGCGCCCCAACATCGTGCTCTCCCATCTGCGGGCGCTGGCGCCGGACGGGCGGAGCAAGGCGTTCGACGCGTCGGCGGACGGCTATGGCCGGGGCGAGGGGTGCGGGGTGGTGGTGCTCAAGCGCCTGTCCGACGCGCTGACGGACGGCGACCCGATCGTGGCGGTGATCCGCGGCTCGGCGGTGAACCACGACGGGCCGAGCGGCGGGCTGACGGTGCCGAACGGGGTAGCGCAGCGGGCGCTGATCCGGCGGGCGCTTGCGGCGTCGGGGGTGGAAGCGTCGCAGGTGAGCTACATCGAGGCGCACGGCACGGGCACATCGCTCGGGGACCCGATCGAGCTGAACGCGCTGGGTGAGGTGTTCGGTCCGGGCCGCTCGCCGGAGCGTCCGCTGTGGGTGGGAGCGGTCAAGGCGAACATCGGGCACCTGGAGGCGGCGGCGGGGGTGGCGGGCGTGCTGAAGGTGGCGCTCGCGATGCAGCACGGAGAGCTGCCTGTGCAGCCGCATCTGCGGCAGCCGAACCCGCACGTGGCGTGGGCGGAGCTGCCGGTGCGGGTGCCGATGGAGCGGACGCGGTGGCCCTCGGCGGAAGGCGAGCGGCGCGTAGCCGGGGTGAGCTCGTTCGGAATGAGCGGGATCAACGCGCACGTGGTGCTGGAAGAGGCGCCTTCGCTGGCGGAGGTGAAGGAGGCCGCAGCGGAACGGCCGGCGCAGCTCTTGTGCATCTCGGCGAAGCGCGAGGGTGCGTTGCGTGAGCTGGCGGGGAAGTACGCGGCGCACCTCGGGTCGCACCCGGAGGAGCAGCTCGGGGACGTGGTGTTCACGGCGCACACGGGGAGAGCGCACTTCGCGCACCGGCTGTCGGTGGTGGCGTCGTCCCGGGCCCAGATGCAAGAGAGGCTGTCTGCGTTCGCGCGAGGCGAGGGAGGGGAGCAGACGGAGCGTGGGCAGGTGGAGCGGGCGGAGGGGCCTCGCGTGGCGTTCCTGTTCACGGGACAGGGGTCGCAATACGTGGGAATGGGGCAAGAGCTGTTCGCGACCGAGCCCGTGTTCCGGCGAGCGATCGAGGAGTGCGACGCGCTGTTGCGGCCGCACCTGGAGAGGCCGCTGATCGAGGTGTTGTATCCGGCGGAGGGGCAGGCGAGCCCGCTGGATGAGACGGAGTACACGCAGCCGGCGCTGTTCGCGGTGGAGTATGCGCTGAGCGCGCAGTGGAGAGCGTGGGGAATCGAGCCGTTTGCGGTGCTCGGGCACAGCGTGGGCGAGTACGTGGCGGCGTGCGTGGCGGGGGTGTTCGGTCTGTCGGAGGGGCTCGGGCTCATCGCGACGCGAGGGCGGCTGATGCAGGCGCTGCCGAAGCAGGGGGCGATGGCGGCGCTGTTCGCGGACGAGGCGACGGTGG
>JAICEP010000691.1 GCA_025924095.1 Sorangium sp. | reverse complement strand
GCCGCCGGGCGGCGATCCCGAGGAGCGCACGCCCGAGGCGGGCGGCGATCCGTGGAGCGATCCGCTCTGCGATGCCGGACGCGTGGTGCTCATCGCGGCCTCGCAGGACGACGCGTGGTCGTTCGCGGCGATCGAGGGCCCCGACGGGCGGACGCAGCTCCGGCGGCTCGGCGGCGACGCGCCGGGCGGCACGCTCGCGCGCATCGCCTGGGACCGCGTCTGGATCGCCGCGGGCGGCGCGCGCTGCCAGCTGCAGCTCGGGAAGACCGCGCGCGAGGAGGCGCCGGAACCGCAGCCGCCGCCGCGGCCTCAGGCGAGGCCGGTCGGGAGCGAGGACGGCATGAGGTCGATCCCGCCGGAGATCGCCGCCCGCATCCGGCGGGTGAGCGCCACGGAGATCCACGTCGACCGGGCGGCGGTCGACCAGATCCTCGAGCAGCAGGCGCTCCTCATGCGCTCCGCCCGGGTGATCCCGGAGAGGCAAGGGGGCCGTGTCGTCGGGCTGAAGCTCAGGATCAAGCGGGGCTCGCTGCTCGAGTCGCTCGGGCTGGAGAGCGGAGACTCGCTGAGGTCGATCAACGGCTTCGACATCACCGATCCGCAGAAGGCGCTGGAGGCCTACGCGCGGCTCCGGACCGCGGACCACCTGTCCGTCGCGATCGAGCGCGGCGGCCAGCTGATGACCGTCGACTTCAACATCCGCTGAGGACCTCGGCCCGGCGCCCGCGGGGCTCAGCCGAAGGCGTCGACGGCCGCCTTGGCCGCCCGGTCCGCCAGCGACGGCGGCGCGACAGACTCCCACCACGCCCCCGCGTGCCGCTCGGTCCACTCGGCGTCCATGCGGAGCGCGGCGAGCCGCTCGGACAGCTCGCGCGCCGACTGCGGCCGCCTCGCCGGATCCTTCTCGAGGCAGTCGAGCACGAGCCGATCGAGCGCCGGCGGGATCGGGCGCGCCGCGCGCTTCGACGGCGCGACGGGCACCTCCGTCGCGTGGAGCAGCACCGTCTTCATCGCGGTCTCGGCCTCGAACACGAGGGCGCCGGTGAGCAGCCAGTAGGCGACGCACCCGAGCGCGTAGATGTCGGTCCGGCCGTCGACCGGACGATCGCCGAGCACCACCTCCGGGGCCATGAAGGCAGGCGTCCCGGTGATCGCGTTGTCCGCGGTCAGCGTCGAGGGGGCCGCGTCTTTCCTGCGCTCGGCCACGAGCCCGAAGTCGAGCACCTTCAAGAAATCGAGATCCGCGCCGTAGCGGCACAGGAAGAGGTTGGCGGGCTTGATGTCGCGGTGCACAAGGAAGGCCTTGTGCGCCTCGTGGAGCGAATGGCAGGCCTGCCGGAGCAGGTGGACCACCCGCGCGGGCGGCTGCGGGCCGTCCAGCTTGACGAGGGTGTCGAGGTCCATGCCGTCGAGCAGCTCCATCACGTAGTAGAACGACCCGTCGTGGGCGACGCCGAAGTCGAAGATGCCGATCGTGTGCGGCGACCGGAGCGCCGCGGTCGCCTGCGCCTCGCGCTCGAACCGCGCCTTCGCGTTGCCGCTGCTCGCCGCCTCGCCCAGGAACACCTCCGGGCGGATCAGCTTCACGGCCGCGGGGCGCGCGAGCATCCGGTGCTTCGCCCGCCACACCTCGCCCATGCCGCCGCCGCCGAGCCGCTCGACGAGGCGGTAACTGCCGAGCTCCCGCGCCGCGTCGAGCTTGCGCCCCAGCCCGAAGACCACGCGCGACACGAACACGGACAGCGCCAGCGCGATGACGCTCGGGAAGAAGCGGCGGAACATCGCCTCGCGCGAGGGCACCTCCATGAAGTCCGACCGGACGAGCACCCACAGGCACGCCGGCTCGGTGAGGATCGCCATCGTCGACGTGAGCAGCGTGCGCACGCTCGGGGCCGGGACGATGATGGGGAACATCAGCACCCAGATGGCCACCGGCGACCAGCCCGGCAGCATCGGCCCCTCCGGCCACGGCTGCGCGTTGGTGACGACCGCGATCGAGGCGGCGCCCAGGATCTTGTAGGCGAACGAGAGATCGACGATCCACGACGGCGAGAACAGCCGACGCCGCGCGACGACGAAGAGCGCCGCCGAGACGAGCATGAACGGCAGGTAGACCGCGAAGCGGATCAGGTGAGGGCCGAGCTCGAGGCCCGGGATGAGCTCGGACACGATGAAGCCGAAGGCGCCCACGAGGAGCGTGCAGAGCGACATCCACGCGACGCGCCGCACCGCCTCCTGCTCGAGGTCCGGGGGGAGCCGCGGCGCCAGCCAGTCCCAGCGCGACCTCGCGCAGGTCCTGCTGGCATCGGGGCCGAGAAATACGGTCTCGCTCATGGCGTCGCGCGCGGCGCACGGCCGCGTCCGCCTGCATTTAGGGGAGCACGCAGGCGGCGGGAATAGAAGAGCAGAGCGGCGCCCTCGCCGCGCGCTCCGCCGGCTCGCTCTCCCTGCCCGCGCGCGGCGCTGCTACTTTACTTGGAGAAGACCTGCGCGGCCGCGAGCCCGGCGCCCTTCGTCGCCTTGAGGATCACCTTGCCCGGTCCGCCGACCGGCAGCGGGTTCTTCCAGCAGCCCGAGGCCTTGCCGCCGAGCGTCGCCGCGGCGCCGGTGGTGCTGTCTTGCGCGAGGACGACGGGCGGGAGCGCGGGCGCCGGCTGCGACACGAGCTGGATGTCGAGCTCCTGGACGCCGATGCCGATGCCGACGACCGTGTAGCACTTGCCGGCCGAGATGTTGATGTCCTGCTCGAGCGTCTGGCCCTCCTGGAACTGCCCCGCGAACGGCCCGCCGTCCGCCTTCATGCCCGGGGCCTCCGTTGTGCCCATCCCCTGCAGGATCGGCGTCGCGGCCACCGCGGCGACCGGCGGGATCGGCGTGGCGGTGGGGCCCGCGGGCGCGACCGTGGTGGTCGTGGGCACCGCCGTCGCGGTCGTGGTCGGCACCGCCGAGGCGCACCACTGACCCGGCGGGCACGGGTTGCTCGGGTCGATCGTCGGCTCAGGGGTCGACGAGCACGCGAGCGCTCCGAGCGCTGCGAGGGAGAGCGGGAGTACCTGGAAGACACGCATCATGAGAATGCTCCTTCGATGGGCATGAGCTCGCCCGATCACAGAACGAGGTGCCGGCGCTTCTTACACCGGCTGCGGTTCGACGTGTGGGTCGAGCTCGCGAAGCAGCGACCTCGACAGCGAACGCCCCGCGCAGCGCTGCGCGGCGCGTTCGCTGTCACCGCGCCGCTTTGCGCCCCGCGCGTGGCGTGCTATCCGAGGTCGGGCCTGCGCGGTCTTGCAATTCCAAGTAGTTAAACTATACACGTGTTCTGCGTCACCTGCGTGGGACGGCAGTGCGCGCCCAGTGGTGGACCTCCGCAGCGTGCCTTGCCTTCCTGGCCTCCTCTGGCCCGGGCGGCGTGCACACGCCGCATCAGGCCCGTACCGCTGTGTCCTGAGCGCCCGGCGTCGTCGCGCGGATTAACGCGCATCCGTCGGAGCAGCCATGAGCCAGGATCAAAAGCCCCCGCCCGCCGAAGGCAGCGCCTTGTGGTACAAGGACGCGATCATCTACGAGGTCCATGTCCGCGCGTTCAGCGATTCGAACGCCGACGGCATCGGCGACTTCGAGGGGCTCGTCGACAAGCTCGACTACCTTCAAGACCTCGGCGTCACCGCGATCTGGCTCCTGCCTTTTTATCCATCGCCGCTTCGCGACGGCGGATACGACATCGCGGACTACGCCAGCATCAACCCGTCTTATGGGACCCGGCGCGATTTCGCCCGCCTCCTGCGCGAGGCGCACCGCCGCGACATCCGCGTCATCACCGAGCTCGTCCTGAACCACACATCGAACGAGCATGAGTGGTTCCAGCGGGCGCGGACCTCGCCCAAGGGCTCACGCTGGCGCGACTTCTATGTGTGGAGCGACACGCCCCACCGTTACAAGGACGCCCGGATCATCTTCAAGGATTTCGAGACGTCGAACTGGGCCTGGGATCCGGTGGCCAACGCCTATTACTGGCACCGCTTCTATTCCCACCAGCCGGACCTCAACTTCGAGAACCCGGACGTGCACGCCGCCGTGTTCAAGGTGATCGACTTCTGGCTGGAGATGGGGGTCGACGGGCTGCGGCTCGACGCCGTGCCGTACCTCTACGAACGCGAGGGGACGAACTGCGAGAACCTGCCGGAGACGCACGAGTTCCTGCGGAAGGTCCGGCGCCACATCGACGCGAATTTTGCCGATCGCATGCTCCTCGCCGAGGCCAACCAGTGGCCCGAGGACTCGATCGCCTACTTCGGCGATCCCGCGACCGGCGGCGACGAGTGCCACATGGCCTTTCACTT
>JAICEP010000690.1 GCA_025924095.1 Sorangium sp. | reverse complement strand
TCTACTGGACCAACGGGCTCGGCATGGGCGGCACCATCGTGAGCGCCCCGAAGTAGAGGTCGCGCGTGGAGGCCGGGGCGCGGCGTGCTACAAGCCCGCCCCGTGCTGCTCGAGACGTTTGCCGTCGGTCCGCTGGGTTGCAACTGCTCGATCGTCGTCGACCCGGCCAGCAAGGCCGCGGTCGTCATCGACCCCGGGGGCGATTACGACAAGATCCGCGCGCGCCTCGAGCGGGCCGGGGCGACGGTCGCGGCCATCGTGCACACGCACACCCATATCGATCACGTCGGCGCCACCGCGCCTCTCCAGCGCTGGTCGGGCGCCGCGGCGCGCATCCACGAGGCCGACCGCTTCCTCTATGACCTGCTCCCCGCCCAGGCGGCGCTCCTCGGCATCGCGCTGCCGGAGCGCTGCGAGCTCGACGGCGACCTGAACGACGGCGCGGTCGTGAAGGCCGGCGGGCTCGATCTGCACGTGCTCCACACGCCGGGGCACACGCCGGGCAGCGTGTCGTTCCTGGCCCTCTCGACGACGGGCGCGGTGGCGTTCACGGGGGACACCCTGTTCCGGCGCAGCGTCGGCAGGACCGACCTCTGGGGAGGCGACGCGCAGGCGCTCTTCACATCCATCCGGGGCAAGCTGCTCACGCTCGACCCGTCGACCCGGGTGGTGACCGGACACGGCCCCTCCACGACCATCGGTGAGGAGCGCGACACAAACCCTTATTTGCGTGCGTGATCCGCCGCCGGCCGATCGCGCTGTCGCTGGGGGCGAAGACGTGTAAAGCGGGAACGCTGGAACTGGAACTGGAACTGGAAGAAGAGCCCCGGCATCTTCGCGCCTTCCCGCCTTGAACAGCCCGCGCGCCGGCGCCGCTTTCTCGCGAGAAAGTGCTTGCATCCTGGCAGGATTCTTCCGAAAAATGCCGCACGACGAGAGCGCGCACCGGCTCCCTTGAGCCGGATCGATCGCCGTCCGTCGCGGAAGTCGAGCACGATGAGCACCGAAAGCGCGTCCGCCACGAAGGTCGATCTCGAGATCCTCCCCACGCAGCACCCTCTCGGCGACGCGGAGCGCGCGCAGCGCATGCAGAACCCTGGCTTCGGGCGCGTGTTCACGGAGCACATGGTCGTGATCCCGTACGCCGCGGACAGGGGCTGGCTCCGGGGGCAGCTCAAGCCGTACGCGCCGCTCACGCTGGATCCCGCGGCCATGGTGCTGCACTACGGTCAGGCGATCTTCGAGGGGTTCAAGGCGTACCGCCAGCCGGACGGGCGCATCAGGACGTTCCGGCCGGAGGCGAACGCGCACCGCTTCAACAGCTCTGCCCGGCGGCTCGCGATGCCGGAGATGCCGGTCCCGCTGTTCGTGAGCTCCGTCGACGCCCTGATCCGCCAGGATCGCGCGTGGGTGCCCGCGGCGGTGGGCGAGAGCCTGTATATCCGACCGCTGATGTTCGCGACCGAGGTGGCGCTCGGGGTGAGGTCGTCACGCGAGTACGATTTCCTGGTGATCGCGTCTCCCGCGGCCGCGTATTTCCCCCAGGGCGTGAAGCCGGTGACGGTCTGGATCTCGGAGGATTTCGTCAGGGCGGCGCCGGGCGGCACGGGCGCGGCCAAGTTCGCCGGCAACTACGCCGCGAGCCTGCTCGCGCAGATGAACGCCGCGGCGGAGGGCTGCGCGCAGGTGGTCTGGCTCGATGCGGTGCATCGCAAGGTCGTCGAGGAGATGGGGGGAATGAACATCTTCTTCGTCTACGAGGAGGGCGGGCGCACGGTGCTCGTGACGCCCGAGCTGACAGGCACGCTCCTCCCGGGCATCACCCGCGACAGCATCATCCAGCTCGCCCGGGATTTCGGCTATGGCGCGGAGGAGCGCAGGGTCACCTTCGACGAGTGGCGCGCGGCGGTGCGCGAGGGCCGCATGACCGAGGCGTTCGCGTGCGGCACGGCCGCGGTCATCACGCCGATCGGCGCCGTGAAGTCCCGAGAGGAGAGCTTCGCCATCCACAACAACGAGACGGGGCCGGTGGCGGCGCGCTTCCGCGAGGCGCTGCTCAACATCCAGCACGGCCTCGCCCCCGACCGGCACGGCTGGATGCACGACGTGGTCTGACGAGGATCCCGCGCGGGCGTCGCGCGGCGCGGGCTCCTCGCGCGGCGCCT
The DNA here is from genome assembly GCA_025924095.1 of Sorangium sp. Lineage (GTDB taxonomy): Bacteria > Myxococcota_A > Polyangia > Polyangiales > Polyangiaceae > Sorangium. The sequence continues at coordinate 2,185 of JAICEP010000690.1, read as the reverse complement.
ACTCCGTGGCCGGCGCTCGCTTGGATTTCGCCGTCAGGCCGTACTCGTGCAGGCGGTACTGGATGGTGCGTATGCTGATGTCGAGGAGCTCGGCCGCGCGCGTCGTCGAGCCGTTCGTCGCCTCGAGCGTCGACAGGATCGCATAGCGCTCGATCTCCGCCATGGTGGCGCCCGGGACCCGCAGGGCTCCCTTGGCGACCGGCGCTGCGTCGATGGGGAGGTGCTCCGCGTCGATGCGCGTCTCGTCGCAGAGCACGACGGCCCGCTCGATCGCGTTCTCGAGCTCGCGCACGTTCCCCGGCCACCGGTGCGCGATGAGCTTCGCCCGCGCCTCGTCGGTGAACCCCTCGATCTTGCGGTGGTTCTCCGCGGCGAACCGGCGGAGGAAGTGATTCGCGAGGAGCAGCACGTCGGTGTCGCGGACGCGCAGCGGAGGCATGTCGATGTGGACGACGTTGAGCCGGTAGTAGAGGTCCTCCCGGAAGTGGCCCTCCTGCACGGCCGCCGCGAGATCGCGGTTCGTGGCCGCGATGAGCCGCACGTCGACCGACACGGTGTCGTTCCCGCCGACGCGCTCGAACTTCCGCTCCTGGAGCACGCGGAGCAGCTTTACCTGCGTCGACGGCGCGATCTCCCCGACCTCGTCGAGGAAGAGCGTCCCGCCGTGCGCCTGCTCGAACCGCCCGATGCGCCGCTTGTCGGCGCCGGTGAACGCGCCGCGCTCGTGGCCGAACAGCTCGCTCTCGAGCAGCGACTCGGCGAGCGCCGCGCAGTGCAGCGTCACGAACGGGCCCTTGACGCGCGGGCCCTTCGCGTGGACGGCGCGCGCGAGCTCCCCCTTGCCGGTGCCGCTCTCGCCGGTGATGAGCACCGTCGCCCGCGCGCCCGCCACCTGCCGGGCCATCCGGTAGACCTTCTGCATCGCCGGGCTCGTCCCGATGAGCCCCTCCACGCCCTCGCCCTCGCGCTCGCGCAGCTGCCGGCGGAGGTTCTCCGCCTCGACCCGGAGCGCGCTCCGCTCGAGGGCGCGCTCGAGGGAGAGGAGGAGCGCGTCGAAGTCGACCGGCTTCGTCAGGTAGTCCTCGGCCCCGGCCCGCATCGCCTGCACCGCCGAGCTCACGTCGCCGAACGCGGTGACGACGATCACCGGCAGCGATGGGTCCTGCTCGCGGAGCTTCCCGAGCAGCGTCACGCCATCCATGTTCGGCATCTTCAGATCGGTGACCACGACGTCCGGCGGCCGCTCCGCCGCGACCTCGAGCGCCTCGACGCCGTCCGCCGCCGCGTCGACGGCGTAGCCCTCCTGTCGCAGGAGCTTCTCCAGCCCCGAGCGCGCGCTCGCCTCGTCGTCCACGACGAGCACCCTCGAGCCCTGCCTCTTCTCAGCGTTCATGTCGTCCCTTCCGAAGACCGCCAGAGGATACCGCGCCGCGGTCGATGGAGGCGCGTCGCGGCTCTCCTCCGGCTGCGGCGCGCCTCCGTCGGCGACGGCGCGGCAGGCAAGCACCGCCCGGAGGGTGGCGCAAGGGCCGCGGGGCGAGCGGCGCGTCGCGTGGGTCTGCTGGAGAGGACGAGGCGCCGTCAGCGGCTCTCGGTCGCGTCGACGTTGTCGCGGATGCCGGCGCCGAGGTCCGCCAGCTCCGCGGCGAGCATCACGGTGAGATCGTCGGCCGTGACGATGCCGGTCACGTTGCCGTTGTGACGGACGATCGGCAGCCGCCGGACGCCGCGATCGCGCATCAGGCGGAGCGCCGTCTCGATGCTGTCGGTCTGCTGGAGCGTCGTGGGATCGTACGTCACGATCTCGGACACGAGCGTCTTACCGGGGTCGCGCGCGTCGGCCATCACCCGCATCACGAGATCGCGATCGGTGAGGATGCCAATGGCGCGCGCGCCCTGCGTGACGACGACGCAGCCCACGCGGAAGTCGCGCATCCTGCGCGCGACGTCGATTGCAGTCTCGGTGAGCTCTGCGCACACGGCACCATGTTCAAATCGGCACAGGGACATGCCCGGACCTTGTGCACGAGGCGCGCCACGCCGGCCCCCGCCCGGCTCCCTGCCCCCCGCGTCGCGCGCCTGCGTCCACGGCGCGCCGCAGGCCCGGGTTCCATGGCGGAGAGAGGACGCGCCGCGGCCTGCCCGCCGGCCGCGGCGGGGTGACGGATCGCAGCGGTTGCACGGG
>JAICEP010000689.1 GCA_025924095.1 Sorangium sp. | reverse complement strand
CGCCGTCCTCGCTCGCGAACAGCGCCTCGGGCAGCGCGAGCGCGAGCGCGCGGCCGCCCTCGGCCATGGCGACGTCGAAGGCGCGCGGCAGAGCCCCGGTCTGCGCCGCGGCGCCGTCGAGCAGGACCGGCTGCCACCCGAGCTCCTCGCGCCACCGGAGCACGCCGCCGCGCCGGGTCACCCCGATCAGCGAGCCGCCGGCGCCCGCGAGCTGCGCGAGCGGCTCCGGCGGGGACAGCGCCCGCGTGAACTGGCCGAGCGGCGAGGAGGCCTCGTAGATGGCCCCGCTCGCGCCGACGAACCCCCAGGAGGCCGGCGAGCGCCGCACGATCGCGGTGAGCTCCTCGGGCGCGGGCGAGGCGCTGGTCCTGCCCTGCCCCGCGCAGCGGCCGGGCTGCGCGCCGGCGCCCGGCGGCGGCGCGGACGCGCGGGGATCGGGCGTCACCGTCCAGCGCTGGCCGCCCTGGGCCACGACGACGCAGCCGGCGCCGGCGAACGGCGCCCACGCGACCGCGGACTCGGGCGGCGCCGGGTGATAGCTCCAGCGCGCCGGCGAGGCGTAGGCCGCGCCCGCGATGTCCGCCGAGGGGAGCGCGGCCGCGGCGGGGCGGGCCGGCGGCGCGGGGGCGCTGGAGCAGCCCGCGAGCGCGCACGCCGACGCCAGGGCGATCGGCGCGCGAGTCCGCGACGGCGGCGCGGTCATTCGACCCAGCGGGCCACGAACAGGTTGGTCTCGCCGGGCTTCGCGCCGTACCGGTTCGAGGCGAAGACGACGTGCTCGCCGGTCGGCGAGAACATCGGGAAGCTGTCGAAGCCATCGTAGAACGTCACGCGCTCGACGGGCGGCACGCCGTCCGGCCCCGGGGGCGCCCCGGAGTCGACGAGGTAGAGGTCGAAGTTCGGGATGCCCCGGGCGCCCTGCGGGGTGCTGAAATCCGAGGCGAAGAGGAGCCGTCGCGAGTCCGGCAGGAAGTAGGGCGCGTAGTTGGCGCGGCCGTTCCGCGTCACCGCGCGCGGGTTCTGCCCGTCGGCGCTCGCGACGAAGATCTCGAGCGCGCTGGGGCGCACGAGCCCCTTGGCGAGCAGCGCGCGGTAGTCGTCGAGCGCCGCGCCGGTCGGGCGGCTCGCCCGCCAGACAAGCTGGGTCGAATCGGGCGAGAAGAAGGCGCCACCGTCGTAGCCGGGCGTGCTCGTGATGCGCTGGACATCGGAGCCGTCGAGCTTCGCGGTGTAGAGCTCGATGTCCCCGTCGCGCGTGCTCGTGAACACGAGGCGCGAGCCGTCGAACGCGACGGTCGCCTCGGCGTCGTAGCCCTTGCCCTGGATGAGGGGGCGGAGATCCGAGCCGTCGGCGTTCGCGGTGTAGATGTCGAACTCGTCGAGCGGCCACACGTACCCCTGCGAGTGGTCGGGCTTCGGCGGGCACGCCTCGCCGGCGGCGTGCGTGGAGGCGAAGAGGACGCGCGGCTGCGCCGGGGCCGGGGGCGTCGGGAAGAGGAAATAGCCGCAGGTCGTCTTGCCCTGGCCGTTCGAGACCCGGCGGATCTCGCCGCTCTCCAGGTCGATGACGTACTGCTGATCGCACTTGTTGCCGTCGCGGGTCGACTGGAAAATGAGCTTCCTGCTGTCGGGCGACCAGTAGGCCTCGGCGTTCTCGCCGCCGAAGGTGAGCTGCCGGAGGTCGGCGAGGTGCTTCTCGCGCGGGTCGGCGGCGACGCTCTTGCCGGCGCGGATGCGGAACGGGAGCCACTCGGGCTTCGCCGTGGTCGTCGCCTCGGGGATCTGGCCGAGGGGCTCCTTGGGCCGGGGTTCCTGGGAGGCGCAGGCGGCGAGGAGCAGACAGGCGAGCAGGGCGGGCGGCCTTCGGTTCATGGCGGCGCGACTCTAGTACGAAAGCGGGGAGCCGTCGCGGGAGAGACGCCCGCCGCGAAGGGGCCGGGCCGAGGCGGGAGAGAGACGACGATGCCCGTGGATCACGGCGTGAGCGCCGCGCTGGCCAGCCTCGTCCTCGTTCAGGAGGTCAGGGACCGGCGCGCGCGGCTACTGCCGGTAGATCGTCACCGTCGTCGGCATCTTGTGGCCGCCGCCGGCGCAGTTCCGGAAGCTGCCGTCCGCCGCCGGCGAGCCGCAGTGCGCGTCGCACCCGCCGAGGACGTCGACGACGCAGTCCTGCGTGTCCACGCCCGCCCCGCCGCACACGCGGCGGATGAGCGTCGCCCCGGGCGACCTGCACGCGAACCGGAGCTGCTCCGGCGCGAAGAGATCGCCGAAATAGGCCCCCTCCCGGTGAGGGAAGGACTCCCGCTCGGCGGGATCCGCGTCAAGGGCCTTGTTCTGGCCACGCATCGAGATGGGGAGGCTCTCCCCGAGGTGGTTGACCCTGGCCAGCATGCAGGCCGACACCCAGCCCTGACATCGTGCGTTGCAGTGCCCGTGCGCCCTGCCCCACGCGGGCGAAAGACCGACGTCCCCCTCGAACACGTGAGTCTCGCCGTCCAGCGAGACCTCCACGGACTGCCCCGCAGGGAGCGCGCAGCCCGCCACGTAGGTCAGGAACTCGCGGGCCAGGGGATCCCGCAGCGCGCTCATGACATCACTGCTGCTCGCGATCGCGGCGCTCGTCAGCGGGTTGCCCGTGAGCGCCCCCGTCGCGAGCCTGTCCGTCGTGAGCGCGCTGGCCGTGAGCGCGTTGTTCGTGAACGCGTTCCGCGTGAACACCGCTTGCGCCGCCGTCTCGCTGTCCTCCTCGACAGGATCGGCTTCATGGATGCAGGCCGGCAAGCAGACGCTCACCAGGCCCAGGAACGAGATCGCGAGTACGATACGATTTCGCATAGCCCCCTCAACACAAATGAAACACGCATCAGGAATTTCCTCAACGCATTTTCAGGAGGAAACTTAAGATTCTGCGCCTGCGGTGAGCTCGCGAAAACAGCGAGAGAGCGGCCGAACAGGCGCGCTCGTGGGCGGCGCGCGGACCCCGGGAGAGCCGCTGGCAGGAAGTCCTACGTACGGCGGATCGCAACGTCACGAAGCATCGCTGTCGCCGAGCCACCGCGCCGCGAGCGCGAGCGTCTCGCCGTTGTCGAGCGACGAGAGGAACTGAGCCCGGTAGCGAGGATTCGAGATCTGCCCGGCGCGGGAGAGCACGCTGTGGCGCGCCCGCGCGATCGCGGCGATCGCTTCATCGTGCCTGCCGCTCGCGAAGAGGGCCTCGGCCCGGACGAGCCGGATCAGCGACTCGCCCTCCTCGACCGCGCCGAGCGACTCCAGGAGGGAGAGCGCCTCGCCGGACAGCGCGAGCGCCTCGTCGGCGCGGCCCCTCCGGAGCAGCACGCGCGCGGAGAGGGCCCACGCAGCGGCGCGCAGCGGCGGCGCGCTCTGCAGGAGCTCCACGGCCGCGCGGGCCTCGGCCTCCGCGGCGGCGAGGTCGCCGCCGAGCAGCGCCGCCTTCGCCAGGTAGGCGCGGGCGACCCCCTCGGCCCGCGGATCGCCCAGCCGCTGGAACGTCGCGATCGCCTCCGCCTCGACCCGCCGCCCCTCGTCGAGATCGCCGCGGGCGATCATCACGTTGCCGAGGTTGCTGCGGGCGAACGCGGCCAGATCCGTGAGCTCCATCTGCTCCGCGGCGCGCAGCGCGGCGCGCAGCGCGGCCTCGGCCCCCTCGTAGTCGCCGAGCTCCATGGTGATGGCGCCCAGGTTCACCCGCAGCGAGCAGGCGTTGCGCCGGTCGCCGCTCCGCTCGAACACCGCGAGCGCCGCCTCGATGCCCTCCAGGCAGGCCCCGGGGTCGCCGGAGGTCATCGCGCGGATGGCGCGCGCCTCGTAGAGCCTGGCGAGCACCTCGACGTCGAGCGCTCGGCCATCCCCCTCGCTGCGCTCGAGCGCGGCGATGATCCCGTCCGCGGCGGCGTAGCGGCCGCCGAAGACGAGCCAGAGGGCCCCCTCGACGAGCGCGATGTCCCTCCGGGTCAGCGCGCCCTCGCGGGGCGACGCGCCCCGCGCCGTCACCACCCAGGACTCGACGCGATCGAGGGCCCCCTGCTTGCCAGCGGACATCACCACCTCGGTCACGGCGGAGTACCAGGACGGCGAGCCCGGCTCGAAGAGCGCGATCGCCTCGAGCGCGCGCTGCTCGGCCAAGGCGAAATCGCCGCGCCACACGCGGGCCTCCGACTCGACGAGGAGCAGCCCGCCCGCCTCCGCCCCGGCGGCGCCGCACGCGCGGCCGCGCTCGGCGTGGCGGATCGCGGCGAGGAGGTCGTTGCCGCGCAGGGCCTGCTCCGCGGCGCGCCGGTACCACGCCGCCGCCCGCCCCGGCTCGGCGCCGCGCTCGAAGTGCTCCGCGAGCT
>JAICEP010000688.1 GCA_025924095.1 Sorangium sp. | reverse complement strand
TCGGCGGGAGGCAGCTCGCCGACGTCGATCTCGTGCACGCGCACGTCCGCCGCGAGGCCTTCGCGCAGCGCCGCGAGCAGCGCGCGGAGGACGGGGCTCGTGGCGGCCTCCTCCACGCGGTACGAGCCGATGAAGAGCAAAGGCGGCGCCGCGGGAGGGCGCATCAGCTCGACGAGCAGCGCGACGCTGTCGAGGTCGCCCCACTGGAGATCGTCGACCGCGAGCACCAGCGTGCGCGCGCGGCCGAGGCGCGCGCACAGCCCGCGCAGCGCGGCGAAGACCCGGCGCCTGCGCTCCGCGGCGTCCGGCGCCGCCCCCTCGCGCGGCGCGGCCGCCGCGATCGCCGGCACCTCCCGGAGCACCGGAAAGACGCGCCCGAGCTCGACAACGTCGTCGGGCAGCCACAGGGCGAGGTCCTCCGGCGCCGCGCGGGCGAGGAGCCGGCCGAGCTCGTCGACGACGCCGTCCAGCGCCTTGTACGGCACCGACTCCTGCTGAAAGCAGCGCCCCGCGAGCCTGACGGCCGGGGGCCCGCCTCCCGCCGACTCCAGGAACCGCTGCAAGAGCGCGCTCTTTCCGATCCCCGACGATCCGCGGAGCAGCGCGACCACCGTGCGCCCCGCGCGCGCCTCGTCGAGGGCTGCGTGGAGCCGCCCCAGCTCGGCCGCGCGCCCCACGAAGGGAGCCGCCGGCGCCGGGGGCCGCGCGCTCGGCGCGCCGGCGGCCTGGCCGAGGAGCCGCGCCGCGACCTCGCGGGCCGTGGGTCGGAGCGCGGGGTCGTGCGCCAGGAGCTCGCGGCACAGGCGGTCGAGATCCTCGGGCAGGGCCGTCGCGGCCGGTCGCGGCGCGGGCGTTGCGCCGCCTTGCGCCGGCAGGCGGCCGGTGAGCGCCTGGTGGAGCATCACGCCGACGGCGTACATGTCGGCGGCCGGCCCGACCGCGAGCCCCGCGGCCTGCTCCGGCGCCATGTACCTCGGTGTCCCCGCCCGCACGGGCGCCGTGGGGGCGTCGAGATCGGCGATGAGCCCGAAGTCGAGGACCTTCACGGCGCCGGCCGCGTCGACCATCACGTTCGACGGCTTGATGTCGCGGTGGAGCTTGCCCGCGTCGTGCAGGAACGAGAGCCCCTCGGCGATCTCCCGGAAGGCCGCGCGCAGGCGCGCCTCGTCCGGGCCTTCCTCGCCGCGCACGTGGGTGATCACGTCCGTGCCCGAGACGAGCTCCAGGGTGAAGAACCAGCGCGCGTCGTCCCGGTGCAGCTCGTAGAGCCGGACGAGGCGCGGGTGGACGATCCCGGCCAGCGCGCGAAACTCCTGCTTGAACAGGTAGATGGCCCTGGCGTCCGGGCGCCGCAGCACCTTGAGCGCGACGAGCGCGCCGCGCTTTCCGTCGAAGGCCTCGTACACGGTGCCGAACCCGCCGCTCCCGAGGCGCCGGCGGAGCGCGAAGCGCGGCGGATCTTCACCGGCGGCGAGGAAGGCGCCGCTCTCGTCGGCGTCGAGGGAGGCGACGGGGACGACCTCGGGCACGCGGGCGATCTGGCGGAGGAACGCGAGGGACGGTGAGGAAGCGGTGGAGCCGCCGCCGGAGAGGCTGTCGGCGTCGTCCGTGACGCCGGAGGATGGCTCGGATCGGTGGCCTTCGAGGGACAAGCAGGGGCTCCTGGGCGAGGAGCATACCGCGGGCGCGCTTGACGAGTCAGGCTCCGCCGGCGCGAGCGCGGGTGTGAGGGGTGGTTTCGCCCCCGAGGACGTTGTCACCGGTGCGACTCGTTACCGCAGTAGTTCGCTCCCTTCATGTTGACCGTGCGCTTCGCGGGCTCCGCCGATGAGCCTCCAGAAGTCCACCCGCCGCTCCTTCTGGCATACATGGTGAGTCTTTGCGGAGAACTTCCATGTCCATGAAACCGTCATCCGGGAGGATGAGATATTTCCAGGGACATGCGACCCCGCGTGCCTTTTATGTCACATCCTGTCCACAGCAGTCGAAGGCCGGGAATGCGTGAATAGCCTCCGTGCTTGGTGCCTCCGCAGTACCTGCCCATGGGTGGGCAGGAGGAGGAGACCACATGCACTGGCTCGATCGCGCTCAGAACCTCCGTCGTTTCACTCCGTCCCGCTCCCTGGGCTTGCGTGCCCTGGTGGGCGTCGGCCTCCTCGCGGGGGCAGGCCTGCTGCTTCCCGAGGTGGCCTCGGCGCAGGAGGAGGACCCCATTCCCTGCCCCTTCGACAGCGTCCTCTGCCTCTTCGAGGAGGAGGGCTACGGCGGGGAAATCTTCAACGTCCGGGCGCTGAACCCGCAGGTGGGCACGTGCGTCAACCTTCCGGAGCACGGCTGGGAGGGAAAGGCACACTCTGCCTACAACACCAACGGCGTCGGCGCCGCGATGTTCCAGAACGAGGACTGCATCGGTTACCCGTACCCCATCTACGCGGAGAGCGGCCTGAGCCCGCTGCCGTTCATCCCGAAGAGCGTCTACGTCTTCTGACGCCATGATCGGGCGAAGTCCATCACGTCGAGCTTGAGCTCGGAGCTGTCGTTCCCTTCGGCGCCTCCGGGGCATGGACGCGGGTCCACGTCTCGCCGTCGAAGCGCGCGATGTCCGTGGGGCCGACGCACCAGAGGACGCCGCCGGCCTGTTCGATCGTGTGGATGTAGCGCAGCTCCTGCTCGAGGCCGGTGCGCACCCGCACGGCGCGCCGGCGCTCGAGGTCGTAGCGGAAGAGACCGTAGTTCGACCCGAGATAGAGGGTCTCCTGGTACATGGCGACGGCGTGGAAGAGGTGCGGGCTCCTCTCCCTCGACACGCTCCGGAAGCCGTCGCGGTGATTGCCGACGAGCAGCGCTCCCTCGTGCCCGCACACCCAGATGCGCTGCGCGCTCTCGACGTGAACCGCGTTGAGCCCGCCGCTCGGCGGCGCCTCGAGGCGGCGCCACCGCGGGCCGCCCAGGTGATACAGGCTCCCTTCGAGCCCGCGCGGGCCGAGCTGCTGCGCGGCCAGGTAGATGTCGTCCTCCGCCGGCCCCTGGAGGTCGATGGGCCGCACGAGATCCTTGAAGTCCACGCCGGGCGCCTGGAGGAGGCCCGCGTCCGCGTGCGCCCAGCGGCCGGGACCGAGCCTCCGGTACACCTGCCCCGCGCTCCCGCAGGCGAACAGGCGATCGCCGACGCGGCGCAGCGCCGTGAGGAAACCGTATCCCTTCGACGTCGGCCCGTAGAGCCCGGCCTCCGGGATCTGCTCGATCACCGCGCCCCGCGCAGACAGGAGCTCGACCTCGCCGTCCAGGGAGAGCGCGAACAGCGTGAGATCTTCCCCGGGGGCGGCATGCTGCTCCAGCCCGACCGTGAAGAAGCCGGCGTCGTGCGCCGTCCACGGCGGGGCGCCGCCCTCGTCGTACAGGAAGAGCCTTGTATGCGGGGTATAATCGCCCGGCGTGGCGAAGGTCGCCGAGAGATAGACGCTGGAGGCGCTCAGGGCGAGCGCGCCCGTGATCGTCATCGGGGTGTCGCCGGGATCGTCCGGCGTTGCTCGGGGATCCGCGCCGCTCGAGTTCATCTGATCTTCACTCGCTGGGTGGTGTCGATCCCTTGAAACGCCCTGGTCACCTCGCGGAGGATCTGGGCAGTACACTCCGGCTTGTACGCGATGGTCACGCGGAGCGCCGATCCTATTACGTCGGAGAGCGGGAGGGTGCCGTCGGTCGACAGGCCAGCGGCGACCTTGTTGTTGAGGAGGCTGTTCAGGTCCGCGTGGATGGCGTTGTGCATCGTGCCCCTGATGAAGGCGTTTCCGGGGATGCAGATGGCGGCGCCGTCGTCCTCGGAGAGGATCCGGTACGCGGAGCCGTTGCGCGTGCCCGATCGCACGAACTCGTCGGGGACGATGTGGTGCGACTGGGAGCCCTCGCCCGGCAGCAGCTTGCAGACCTTCTTGAGGTCGCCGTGCCGCCCCACGAGGCACCGGGGGCCCGTGACCCGGACGTTTGTGTCGAGCCTCGGCGACGCGCGGGGGCCGAGGCCCATGTCCAGGCCCAGGAAGGGCGTGCGCATCGGCCGCTGAGACGGATCGGTGAGCGCGTCCTCGGTGAGGGCACGGGTCCGCGAGATGCCGATCAGGCCGATGCCGCCGGCGATGGCGCCCCACACCCCCGCGCCGACGGCCGCTCCGCCGGCCGCCGGGCCGAGGGTGGACAAGGCGCCCGGCGCCCTCCTGGCGGCCTCCTCCGCCGCTTTCCTGGCGGCCTCCGCCGCGAGCTGCCTGGCGAGCTCCTCGTCGAGCAGCGCCACCTGCGTTCCCTCTCTCTGTGTCGTGTAGACGCGCCCGAGCGCGTTGGCGGCTGGGTTGCCGTCGCCGGGCGT
>JAICEP010000687.1 GCA_025924095.1 Sorangium sp. | reverse complement strand
CGCCGCGCGCGCGGGTAGGCGCCGGCTTCGAGCGGAGGGGGCGCTCCCGCGTGGCGGCGGCCACCGCCCGGGGATCGGGCGGCGCCGGCGCAGCCTTCGGGCTCACCACGATGACGCGCGGGAGCCGCGCGACGGCCGGGGTACGGGCTGCCGACAGCGCGCCGGCATGGTGGCCGCCGAGGAGCGCCGCCGCGAGGACCAGCCCACCTGCTCCCAGGGCGAGCGCGACGCGAATCCGCCCCTCGCGCGGTGAGCGGGCCGGCGGGGCTTGCTCCGGGGGCGCCGACGCAGGCTCCGGCGAGGCCGGGGAGGGGGCGTCGCGCGGCAGCTCGGTCGCGAGCCCGGGTGTCGGATCGGTCGGCGGCACGCGCGGCGTCTCGTCCGCGGCCGGCGGGCTCGCCGCGCCCGAGGACCGCGCCGGCCGCTCGGCCGGCCGCTCTGGCCGCTCCGACCCCACGCCGCGCGACGCCGGGCTCGCGCCGCGCACCCCGGAGCCGACGTCCTGCTTCACCTCGCCTCGCCAGCGACACCAGCCCTCGAGCGCGCCGTGCAGCGCCGCGATGAGCTCCGCCATGTCGCGGTACCGGGCGTCCGGGTGCCTCTCGGTCGCGCGCCTCACGACACCCGCGACCACCGGCGGCAAAGGGACGAAGGTATCGAGCGGCAGCGGCGTGGTGTTGAGCACGCAGCGGACGAGCTCCTCGGGCACGCGCTCCGCGAACGGCCGGCGCAGCCCGATGAGCTCGTAGAGCACGAGGCCCAGCGCGTGGACGTCGGTCCGCTCGTCCAGGACCGCGGGCTCCGCGAGCTGCTCGGGGGCGCGGTACATCGCGGCGCTCGCCGCGTCCGCCGCGCTCAGACCGAAGAGCTGCGCGAGACCCAGGCCGGCGAGCTTGAACGAGCCGTCGTCGAGCAGGATCAAGGTCTCCGGGCAGAGATCCCCGTGGAAGATCCCCGCCGCGTGCGCGGCCTTCAAGACCTCGGCGAACTCGGCGACCTGCGAGAGCGCCCACGGCGGCGTGATGTCCCTGGGGCGCTCCTCGAGGACGGCGCGCAACGACGGGCCGTCGCACCGCTCGACCGCCACCCAGCAGAACGAGCCCCGGAGGCCGCCGCCGAGGACCCGCGGGACCTCCTCGATGCGCTGGCTGACGGCGCGCAGCCGAGCGAGGTCGTCGCGGAACCCGCCGGGCACCGCCTCGCTCACGTGGAGCAGCGCGTCCCGGCCCTCGCGATCGACGGCGGCATAGACGTCCACAGGGCCGCGACCCTGCAGCCGCTCGACGATCCGGTACCCCAGGCCAGACCCGTCTACCACGTCGCCTCCAGGTGGAGCCGCGTCCCCATCGCGGTCAGCCTGGGGCCGCGGCTCCTCGGGTAAAGTGCGTAGATCAGCGTCCCTGCGGCCAGGAGCGCGCCGGCCGTCAGCGCGACCGCGGCGCGCTCCTCGGCGAGCTCCATCGCGCTGTAGGCGCGCTGCGCGCGCTGGAGCTCCAGGCCGGCGATCCGGTAGCCACCGTGGTTGCGCTCGAGCAGGTCGTTGAACCTGCGCTCGTGCTCGCCCGACCTCGCGAGCTGCACCGCGCCGAGCGTGACGCACCCGGCGGACGCGACGGCGCCCAGGACGACGAGCCCCGGCGAAGGCCCCGCACCCGGCTCGACCGGCGCCGGTGGGCGCGGCGCCGGTGGGCGCGGCGCGCGCGGCGCCACCGGTGGGCGCGGCTCGGCCCGCGCGCCCGGCTCGGCCTGCGCCGGCGGGCGCGCCTCCGCCTGTCCGGTGTCCGTCGCCAGAGCGAGATCGAGGACGACCTCGCGCGCTTCCCCCGCGCGCACCTCCACGGCGGCCTCCTTCGCCGCCTCGCCGAGCGCCGCTCGAACGCGGTGCGAGCCCGGCGCGACGAACACCGCGCGCCCGAGCGGCGCCCGCCCCACAGGCCGGTCGTCGACCGACAGCTCCGCGCCCCGGGGCACGGCGAAGGTCAGCGCGCCGACCGCCTGCGTCGCCCGCGCGAGGTCCAGCGCCCGGCTCTGGTGCCGCTCACGCCCGCCAGCGTCCGCCGGCGCCGGCGCCCTCGCCAGACACGCCGTGAGGAACTCGGCCGCTCTCGGCATGTCCCCGATGCGGAACGAGAGCTGCCCGACGTTGCACGCGGCCCTCTCCGAGGGATCGAGCTGCCAGATCTGCAACCACATGTCCCGCGCCTCCGCCAGGCGGCCCTCCGCGACGGCCCGGTCCGCCGAGCGCTGGAGTCGACCCTGGGGCCCGCTCGAGGGGCCGTCCGCGCGACCGACGGAAGGCACGAGGACCAGCGCCAGCAGGAGCAACGACCGGACAAGCGCTCGCAGGACCGTGATGTTCACCAGGAGCTACATACCAAAAACAGATCACACGGAGGGGAGCTCGCTGGGAATCACGGAAAACATCAGGCGAGTGGAAAACCGAGCCGCCTCAACGTAATGCTTCTTGATTCTCTCTGGCTCCGCCCCCGCTACCCCAGCAGTCGCTTCCATTGCTCCGAGAGCCGCTGCGTCGAGACCGGGACTGCCGCCTTCAGCTCGGGCGCGAAGAGCGACACCCGGAGCTCCTCTATCAGCCAGCGGAACGACTCCAGCTCTTCCGCGGGCACCCCCTTCTCGCGGAGCGCCTGCTGGTGCTTGAGGTAGTCCTGCCAGAACGGCAGCACCTGCGCGGCCTTGGCCTGGTCCTTCTGCGGCCCGTTGGGCAGCCGCTCCAGCCGGATCTGGATGGCGCGCAGGTAGCGCGGCAGGTGCGCGAGCCGGTCGAGCGGGGCGCGCGAGAAGAGCCCGACCGGCAGCAGGAAGTCGACCTGCGTGCGCGCGTCGTCGAGCGACGGCCTCGGCGAGCCCGGCTTCCCCGTCATCGACCGGAGCATCGACTGCACGCGATCGAGCTCGACGCCGATGTCGCGCGCCAGCCCCGAGAGCCTCCCCAGCACGCCCTGCAGCGACCGCCGGCCCTCGTCGAGGCGCGCCTGGAACGCGGCCCGGGTCCTCGGGAACGACGCGGGATCGCCGAGCTGGAACGCCTCGTCGAGCGCGCGCAGCGCGATCTGCCGGGCGAGGCCCGGCTCGCCCGGGGCCACCCTGGCGCCGAGCCCGCTCACGGCCACGGCGCTGCGCAGCGGCTGCTCGATCTGGCTCATCTTGCTCCCGAGCTGCAGCAAGATCAGCCGCCGCAGCCCGGCGCGCGTGGCCTCGGCGGCCGCCGCCCTCGAGGCGAGCACGCGCACCGAGACGGAGGTCTCGTTGTCGACGAGCGCCGGATAGCCGAGCACCCGCTGTCCCCCGGCGTCGACCTGCACGCCCTCGGGCAGCGCGTCGATCGCGAACGACGTGAGCCCGTCCCGCTCCAGACCCGCCTTGCCGACCTTCGCCCAGGCCTCGCGCGCCCGGCCGGACAGGCGCTCTTTCAGCTCCCGCAGGCCGCGCCCCTCTCCGATCACCCGGCCGTCCTCGCCGAGCACGCGGAAGTAGAAGCGCAGGTAGGGCGGGAGATCCTCGGGCCGGAAGGCGTCCGCCGGCACGCGCTCGCCGGTGCGGTCCTCGACGGCGCGCGCGAGCGCGGGCCGCATCGGGCCCTGGAACGGCCGCAGATCCGCCGCGATCTCCCGGGCGGTCTCCCGGAGAGGGGCCAGCGCCTTGCGGAGCGACTTCGGCAGCGACTCGAGCAGCAGGGTGATCTTCTCGGCGTGCCACCCGGGGATCGTCCACTCGAGCTCGTCCGGATCCGCCTGCGGCAGGAGCACGAGCGGCAGAGACAGCGAGACGCCGTCGTCGTCCTCGCCGGGATCGAAGCGGTAGGAGAGCGGCACGGCCGCGCCATGGAGGTCGAGCGCGTCAGGGAAGCGCTCGGGCGAGAGCTCGGCGGCCTCGTCGAGCAGGACGTCGGCGAGCGACAGGTGCAGCACCCGCGGGTCCTTCTCCTCGGCCTCCTTCCGCCACGCCTCGAACGTCTTGCCGCTATAGACCCCCTCGGGCACGCGCCGGTCGAAGAAGAGCTCGAGCGCGTGCTCGTCGGCCAGCATCTCGCTCCGCCTCGCCTTGTCGCGCAGCCGACTGACCTCCTCGAAGAGCCGGCGGTTCGCCTCCATGAACGCCCCGCGCGTCGTGTATTCCTGCCGGACCAGCGCGTGGAGCAGGAAGATCCGGCGCGCCGACCTCGGGTCGATCGGCCCGTAATCGACCCTGCGGTCCTTCGCGATCGGCAGGCCGTACAGCGTCACCTGCTCCTTGGCCATCACGGCCGCCGGCTTCGCGGCCCAGTGAGGATCGCCGTAGCTGCGCTTGCAGAGCGCCCCGGCCGCGGCCGCGCTCCACGCGGGATCGAGGCCCGCCGCCCTCCGGG
>JAICEP010000686.1 GCA_025924095.1 Sorangium sp. | reverse complement strand
CGACGACTACTTCGAGGAGGCGACGTCGACGGTGCTGAACGAGGTGCACCGGATCGCGAACATCGTGACCGAGTTCACGCGGTTCGCCCGGCTGCCCGCGCCCCACCTGGAGCCGGTCGACCTCGTGGCGATCGCGCGCGGGGTGGTCACGCTGCACGCCGCGCCGGCGGGCGAGGCGATGGTCACCGAGACGCGCGGGACGGGCGGCGCGGCGGCGGCGCGCGTGGAGCTCACGGCCGACGCGATCCCGCGGGTGTCCGCGGACCGGGACCAGATGATCCAGGTGCTCACGAACCTGGTCCAGAACGGGCTGGACGCGGCGGGCGCGATCCGGCGCGATCCGCGCGTCTCGGTGACGATCGGCCCGCTGCCGAACGACCGCGTGCGGATCGTGGTGCGCGACAACGGGCCGGGCGTGGCCGAGGACATGGTGCCGCGCCTGTTCGAGCCGTACGCGACGAGCAAGGAGAAGGGGACGGGGCTGGGGCTCGCGATCGCGCAGCGGATCGTGTTCGAGCACGGCGGGGAGATCAGCTACCGCAAGGCCCAGAAGGGGGGCGCGGTCTTCGAGGTCTGGCTGCCGGTCGGGGGGCCGCCCCTCCTGGAGAAGCCGCCGGGGGAGACCACGGTGCGGCCGCGGGGGCCGGAGGCGCCGTGACGGGGGTCGCTCCCGCGGCGCGCGCCCGCCACAGTGCCGCGAGCCGCCGGGAGGACCTGAGACAAAACGCCCCGGCGGAAGCGGCCGTGGACCTCCGCGGTGCTGCCCTCGCTCCGGAGGAAGCGGAGGACGTGGAGAGAGCCGGCGCGTCGTCGGCGCTGGCCGGCTCATCCAGGGTGCGAGCCTGCGGCCGGACGCGGCGCGCCGGGGCATGGGAGATGAATGCGGCGCCGGCATGCATGCACGCTGGGCTCTTTCTCTCGCCGTGATCACCGCGCTTCCGCTCGGCTGCCTGGACCGGGGGGAGCGCCGGGGCGAGCAGACCGCCGAGGCGACCCCGCCTGCGCCGGGGCCGCTCGACGTGCCGCCCTCCGCCCGCGAGGCGGTCTCGCTCCAGGAGGGATTCGCGCCGATCGTGTCGCGCGTGAGCGCCGCGGTCGTGAACGTCTCCTCGGTGCGGTTCGTGCGCCCGCCGGTCCCCGAGCGCATCCCGTTCTTCTCGAACCCGTACTTCCGCGAGTTCTTCGGGATGGACGGCGACGCGCAGCGCGGACCGGACGGCCAGCCGCCGGGCCCTCGAGTGCAGCGCGAGCAGAGCCTCGGATCGGGCGTGATCGTGTCGCGCGAGGGCCACGTGATCACCAACGCGCACGTGGTCCAGGACGCCAGCCAGGTGCGCGTCGCCCTGCCGGGCAGGCCGGAGATGAAGGCGACGGTCGTCGGCGTGGACGCGAAGACCGACGTCGCGGTGCTGAAGCTCGACGGGGGCGAGTTCGCGTTCGCGCCGTTCGGCGACTCGGACGCGGTGCGCGTGGGGGACCTCGCGCTCGCGCTCGGCAACCCGTTCGGCATCGGCCAGACCGTCACCCAGGGGATCATCAGCGCCGTCGGCCGCGGCAACATGGGGATCGTCGATTACGAGGACTTCCTCCAGACCGACGCGGCCATCAACCCGGGCAACTCGGGGGGCGCGCTCGTCAACATGGCGGGAGAGCTCATCGGGATCAACACGGCCATCCTCTCGCGCGGCGCGCAGGGCAACCAGGGGATCGGGTTCGCCGTGCCCTCGAAGCTCGCCCGCGCGGTGATGGAGCAGATCCTGGAGCAGGGCCGCGTCATCCGCGGCGCGCTCGGCGTCGCGATCCAGGACGTGTCGCCCTCGCTCGCCGAGGCGCTCGGGCTCCCGCCGGACACGCGCGGCGCGGTGGTCAGCGACGTGTCCGAGGGGAGCGCCGCCGACAAGGCCGGCCTCCGGCGCGGCGACGTGATCGTCGCGCTGCGCGGGGAGCACCTGACCGACGGCCGCGACCTGCGGATGCGCATCGCCGAGACGAAGCCGGGCACGCCGGTGGAGATGCGCGTGCTCCGCGACGGGCGGAACCTGGAGCTCACCGCGACGCTCGACGAGCTGCCGGAGCCGAAGCCGGAGGCGCCCACGCCGGCGCCCACGCCGACCGGCGCGCTCGGGATTGAGATCGCCGCGCTCTCGGACGACCTGCGGCGGCGGTTCGAGATCCCGGCCGACGTGAAGGGCGCGCTCGTCCTGGGGCTGAGCCCGGGCAGCCCTGCCGCGCGGGCCGGGCTGATGCCGGGGGACGTCGTCCTGGAGGCGAACCGGAAGCCGCTGACGAGCCCCGAGCAGCTGAAGCAGGAGGTCGACGCGACCGGGAAGCAGCCGGTGCTGCTCCTGGCGTGGCGGGAGGGGAAGACGCGGTTCGTGCTCGTGGAGCGGTGAGCCGCGACGGCGGGCGCCGCGGCGTTCAGCCGGGGGGCGGCCGGCCGTCGATCCTGCTCGGCCGGCGCCGCGCGACCTCGATCCCCGAGATGCAGACGGCCAGCCACACGCCGCCCGCGGCGAACCCCGCGAGCACGTCGCTCAGGTAGTGCACGCCGAGGTACATCCGGCTGAAGCCCATCGCCACGGTCCAGCCGAGCGCGAACGCGACGAACGCCAGGCGAGCGCGGAGCGTCCGGAGGAACAGGAACGCGAGGTACGAGAGCATGCCGAAGGTCACGAACGTGCCCATCGAGTGTCCGCTCGGGAAGCTCCACCCCTGGGCGACCGCGAGCGGCTCGTCGAACAGCGGCCGCGGCCGCGCGAACAGGGCCTTGAGCGCCCGGTTGAGGAGCCCGCCCCCGGCGAGGGCGATGAGCCAGCCGATCGCGAGGACGCGCTGCCGCCGCTTCAGCAGCACCGCGGCCACGACGATCGCCACCACCGTGAGCGCCCAGCCGCTGCCGAGGTGCGTGAAGGCGTGGAGCGCCGTCACGCCGGCGCTGCTCGACGACGCGTGGAGCGCGCGCGCCAGCGCGAGATCGACCTGAACGATCGACGCGCCGCCGCTCACCGCCTCCGCGAGCGCGACGAACACGAGCGCGCCCAGGGTGAGCACGAGGCCGAGGCCGAGGTGGATCACGAGGTACTCGGCCGCGGAGAGCTCGTGGAGCACGCGCGCGACCGCAGGGAACCGGGTCGAGAGCCGCTGCGTGACCGGGTGCTCGGCCGCCGCGCGGTAGGCCCCGGCGGCCCGCGCCCACAGCGCCCGCGCGTGGCGCTCGGAGAGGCGGGCGACCGCGACGAGCCCGAGGAGCACCCCCACCGTCCCGGCCAGGAGCAGCGCGAGCAGCAGAAGAGGCCGCGCGCCGAGCGCCGAGGCGAGCTGGTCCGCGCGGAGATCCAGCGCTTCCATGGCGGAGCTCTAGCACGCGGCCCTGCCGCGGGGCTCGCTCGGGGCGCGAGCGACACGAGGGCTTCCGGCGCCGCGAGATCGCGCACAGGGGCGACGCGGATCTTGTCGTCGGGGACGGAGTACACGTAGTCCTCGAGGTGGCGGGTCGCCGCGTCGCTCGCTCGCGGTGGGCCTGAAGCGAGACAAGGAGAGGGAGTGATGGAGAAGCTCGATCTGGAGCCGTACGACGCGCAGGCCGCCCGCTGGCCCGCCGCGGGGCGACACATCCTCGCGCAGTTCGACGAGGAGACCCTCGTGGTCTATCAGGCGTACCGCCCTTCGATCGCGCGCCATGCGGCGCTGCACGGGCGGCTCGGAGGCCCGGAGTTCAGCTTCGGCCGCATGAGCTGGATCAAGCCGAACTTCCTCTGGATGATGTACCGCTCGGGCTGGGGCACGAAGCCCGACCAGGAGGCGGTGCTGGCCATCCGAATCCAGCGCGCGGGGTTCGACGCGATCCTTTCGGCGGCGGTGCCGTCGGGCTTCGTGCCCGAGCTGTACCCGAGCCCGGAGGCGTGGAGGAGAGATCTCCAGCGCTCGGACGTGAGGCTTCAGTGGGATCCGGACCACCATCCGTCGGGCGCGCCGGTCGCGCGGAGGGCGATCCAGCTCGGGCTGCGAGGCGCGATGCTGCGGCGGTTCGCCGAGGAGTGGACGGTGGGCGTGGAGGACATCTCGGAGCTCGTGGCGGAGCAGAGGGAGGCGCTGCGCGGCCGGGGAGCTGGAGGGCTCGTGATCCCGCGGGAGGAGGTGTATTGGCCGGCGGAGGCGGAGGGGGCGAGGCAGGCTGGGATAGAGCGCTGAGCGGGCGGAGAGGATCCCTCGCGCGCGGCGAATTTCTGTTTTGCCAATTGACACAACAGAAATTCCGCCTCATCCTGTCCACCGTGACAGCAGCGCCAGGCCGTCCGCGCGGCAGACCGAGGAAAGACCCAGAGAGGCTCTCGACATGGGTCCCGCCCGAGGGCTGGTCACGCCTGGTCGCGTGGG
>JAICEP010000685.1 GCA_025924095.1 Sorangium sp. | reverse complement strand
CGAGCGGCGCCGGGAGCGACGCGATGCGCGGCGCCGCGTCCGCGTCGACGTCCCGGAGCTGCGGGACGCCGAGCGCCGCGGCCGCGCGCTCGCACTCGGCGCGCCGCGTCTTGTAGTCGCCGCTCGCGTGCTGGTGCGCCACCCCGGAGTCCACCACCAGCAGCTCGGCCTCCGCGGGCAGCGGGATGCGCTCGAACGCGAGCGTCCTCGTGTCGATGAAGAGCGCCGAGCTCTCGTCGGCGAGGCTCACCGCCATCTGATCCATCATCCCGACGGGCGCGCCCACGAAGTCGTGCTCCGCCGCGTGCGCGATCCGGGCGATCTCCACGTCGTCGATGGACAGGCCGAGCATCGCGCGCAGGGCGCGGGCGAGCGCCACGAGCAGCGACGCGCTCGACGACAGGCCGCTGCCGAGCGGCACCGTCGATTCGATCCTCGCGTCGAAGCCGGGGATCGAGGCGCCCCGGCCGCGGAGGACCGCGGTGATGCCCTGCACGTAGTCGAGCCACAGGCCGCGGCGCGACTCCTCGCCGGCGCGGAACGAGAGCCGCGCGCCGCCGTCCACGCCGTCCACGCTCAGCGTCGCGACCTGGATGAGCCCGTCGTCCCGCGGCGCGATCTCGATGCGCGTCCTCTGCGGGATCGCCGTGGGCAACACGTACCCGCCGCTGTAGTCCGTGTGCTCGCCGATCAGGTTCACGCGCCCCGGCGCATCGGCCAGGAGCTTCGCCGGACGGCCGAAGAGGGCCTCGAAGCCCTGCCCGCGCGCCGTCATCGCGGCGCACCCATGTCCGCGAGCCCGGGCATGTCCGCCAGCGCGGGCATGTCCGCCAGCCCCCCGTCGCTCAGCATCGAGGGCGCCTCGTTCGGGCCGACGAACGGCATCCCCTGCGTCGCGGCCGCCATCTTGTGCAGCGGGAACTTCGGCGTGCGGTCGGCATAAAGGAGGCCGTTCGCCTCCTGGTACGTATCGGCGAACTGCGTGTAACAGAAGCCGGCGAGGAGCTCGAGCGAGTTGATCACCTTCATGAGCTTCTTATAGCGCTCGGCGAGCTCCTCCGGGGTCGTGCACGCCGAGTACCCCCACGTGCCGCTGTCCCCGTTGCCGGGCGCGACCGCGATCCCGCCGAACTCCGACAGCATGATCGCCGTCTCGTGGCTGACCGACGGGTCGAGCACGAGGGCGCGACCCCCGGGCCTCTCCCGCTTCAGCAGCTTGGGCACGACGTCGTGCGCGAAGTAGCGGCGGGCGATGCGCTCGGGCGAAGGGTCGTAGTCGTGGATCCCGATGATGTCGGTCGCCACGCTCTCCCACCCGTCGTTGCCGACGACCGGCCGCGTGTAGTCCATCGACCTCGTGAGGTGATAGAGCGCCTGCACGTAGTGCCGCTCGTTGGGGTTGTCCGGGAGGTTCGGGACGCCCCACGACTCGTTGAACGGCACCCACGCGACGATGCACGGGTGGCTGATATCCCGCCGTATCGCCTCCAGCCACTGCCGCGCGAGCCGCTCGATCGACTTGCGCGTGTGCCGGTAGGCGCTCGGCATCTCCTCCCAGACGAGCAGGCCGAGCTTGTCTGCCCAGTAGAGGTACCGCGGATCCTCGATCTTCTGGTGCTTCCGGGCGCCGTTGAAGCCCATCTGCTTCGTGAGCTCGACGTCGCGGCGCAGCGCCTCGTCGTCGGGCGCGGTGATCCCGGTCCCGTCCCAGTAGCCCTGGTCGAGCACCATCCGGAGGACGTACGCCCGCCCGTTCAGGAGGAAGCGGTCGCCGCGGACGGCGACCGAGCGCAGCGCCGTGTAGCTCTTCACGCGGTCGATCGTCATCCCGGCCTGATCGTAGAGGACGATGTCGGCGTCGATCAGCGTCGGGCGCTCGGGGCACCAGAGGAGCTCGTTGCGGAAGTCGTCGATGCCGGGGTCGGAGAGCGTGATGCGCCGGTGGGCCTCCCCGGCCACGACCGTGTACTGATCGTTCGCGATCGTCACGTCGCCGACGCGCAGCCGCACCCCGACGCGGGCGCCCTCCACCGGCGCGTTGGCCACGCGGACCTCGACCGCGATCTCCCAGCGCTCGAGGTTCGGGGTCCACCGGAGGTACTCGACGTGCATGCGCGGCACGCGCTCGAGCCACACGGTCTGCCAGATCCCCGTCGTCCGCGGGTACCAGATGGAGTGAGGCTCGAGCTTCCAGTCCTGCTTGCCGCGCGGCTTCGCGAGGTCGTTCGGATCGTCGTGGGCCTGCACCACGATCGTGACGCCCTCGCGCCCCTTCACGTGCTCGGTGATGTCGAGCTCGAACGGCGTGTAACCGCCCTCGTGCTCGCCGACGAAGCTGCCGTCGACCCACACCTTGGCCAGGTAGTCCACGGCGCCGAAGTGCAGGACGAGCCGCTCGGACGCGCCGAGCTCCGGCACCTTGACCCGCCGTCGATACCAGCAGGCCTTGTAGAAGCCGGTCTCGCCGATCCCGCTCCGCGGCGTCTCCGGGGCGAACGGCACCTCGATCGTCCTGTCGAAGCGCACGTCGGCCGGGGAGCACCACTCCGCCCGGGGATCGAGGGCGAACTCCCACGCCCCGTCCAGCGAGCTCCAGTCTTCTCGCCGGAGCAGAGGGCGCGGGTAACCGCGGGCGCCGCGGGGGCCGCCGCCGCTGTCGGTCGGCGGCGGCGCCGAACCTGGAATACCGATCTGTGCGAGGTGCTGTCGAGGCATGGGTCTGTTCAGGCAGCGACGGTCACCGGCCGCCTCGGCCTGCGGGAGCTCGTACACGACGCTCGTCTTCGGGTGCTGCTGTCCCGTGAGGTGCTCGAGCTCCGTGCCGCGGGCGCAGGCATGCTCGTTCGGGTAGCTGAGGACCGCGCCCGGCTGGAAGACGTCCTCATCATGCGTCTCGAGCTTGAACTCGATCGAGCGGCAGGGGACCTTCCCGTAGCGGAAGCCGAGGAACGCGTCTACCGGTCCGGCACAGATCATCTCCCTGAAGTTCACCGCGTTCATGATGTCACGATAGTCGGTGTTCAGGAGGACACGTGTCTTCTTGAGATGCGCCGAGCTCGGGCGTCTCCTGCTGGCTCTTCACAAAGGATGCCACTGCCTATCTCTCGCCAGGCGTCATCCACTTGTACTCGGCGCTCGGGCGCCAGGCGGCGAGCAGCTCCAGGAGGGCCACTGCGTCGCCTTCGACCTGGAGCATGGCGCGGTGGCCGGGCTTGAGGAACTGCTCGGCCACCATGTGATCCAGAAAGGCGATCAGCGGGCGGTAGTACCCCTCGGCGTCGAGCAGCCCGACCGGCTTCTCCTGAGAGCCGAGCTGCGTCCAGGTCCACACCTCGAACAGCTCCTCCAGCGTCCCGATGCCTCCTGGCAGGGCGACGAAGGCGTCGGAGAGCGCGGCCATCTTCGCCTTGCGCTCGTGCATCGTCTCGACCACGTGGAGCTCCGTCAGGCCCCGGTGCTCGATCTCTCGCTGGTTGAGGAAGTGGGGGATGACGCCGATCACCTCGCCGCCGCGCGCGAGCACCGCGTCGGCGACCGCGCCCATCAGCCCCACGCGGCCGCCCCCGTACACGAGCCCGATCCCGCGCGCGGCAAGGAGCTCCCCGACCCGCACGGCCGCCTCGCGGTAGGCCGGCGACGCGCCGGGGCTCGACCCGCAATACACGCAGATCCGTGAGAGTTTCCTCATCGCGCGAGCCTACGCCGGCGGGCGGGCTCGTACCAGCGGCGATCCGGGGGGTTGGTGCGCCGCGCTGTCGCCCGGGCGGCGAGCGCGCGGCCTGGTACTGCGCGCGCTGCGCGGCCTGGCACCGCGCGCGCTGCGCGGCCTGGCACCGCGCGCGCTGCGCGGTGCCGTGGCCGGCCGCTCACTCCTTGTCGAGCTTGCCGACGAGGCTCAGCGTGAAGAACGCGCCCATGTACTTGAAGTGCGGGCGCACCTGCATGTCGACCTTGTACCAGCCGGCGTTGCCCGGCACCTCGGTCACGATGATCTTCGCCTTGCGGAGCGGCCTGCGCCCGCGGGTCGCCGCGGAGACGACGTCCTGATCGGCGACGTACTGGCCGATCCAGTCGTTCAGCTCCTTCTCGAGATCGGCGCGCTCCTTCCACGTCCCGATCTGCTCGCGCTGCAGCACCTTCAGGTAATGCGCGATGCGGCACATGATGAACATGTACGGCAGCTGCGTCCCGAGCCGGTAGTTCATCTCGGCCGCCCTGCCCTCGTCGCTCTGCCCGTAGAACTTGGGCTTCTGCGCCGAGTTGGCCGAGAAGAAGCAGGCGTAGTTCCGGTTCTTGTAGAACGAGAGGGGGATGAAGCCCTGGTTCGCGAACTCGAACTCCCGCGTTTCCGGGATCAGGATCTCGGTCGGGATCTTCATCTGG
>JAICEP010000684.1 GCA_025924095.1 Sorangium sp. | reverse complement strand
TTGAGGGCGCCGAGCGGGTCGGTGGGGGCCAGCGCCGCGCTCACCACCCGCGGCGCCCCGGAGGACGCGCGCTCGACCATTGCGCGAGCTCCATAGCACGCGCGCGGGCCCGTCTCAGGGGCGCGGCGGCGCGTTCGCGTCGAGCGCGTCGAGCGCGTCAAGCCAGTCGAGCGCCTCATCCATGACCCGCTCGGCTTCCGGCATCTCTCCATGGCGCGCGCCGGGCATCTCCCGATAGACCGCCGGGATCTTCGCCGCCATGAGGCCGCCCGCGCCCTCCTTCATGCGGTACTTCGCGTCGAGCTCGCCGCTGATCATCACCGCCCCCCGGATGTCCCGGAGGCGCGCGGCCGAGGGCGTCGTGGGCGCGCCGAGCAGCACGAGCCGCGCGTATCGCTCCGGCCAGCGCTCCGCGAGCCGCTCGGCGATGTAGGCCCCCTGCGAGTAGCCGATGACGACGAGGTCCTCCGCCTCGCCCCCGCACGCCGCCAGCGCGTTCCGGATGCGCCGGTCCTGCACCTCGGGGTCGGGCGAGTACTTGCTGAACACGCCGTCGCCTCCGCAGGGCACGTCGCCCTGGAGCCCGAGCACCCCGCCGTGCTCGCGCGCCGCGCCCTGGAACGCCTGCACGTAGCCGAGCCCGTGCCCGCACATGCCGTGGAGGAAGACCATCCTCGGGCACGCGCCGCCCCGTCCGGTGACCACGAACGCCGGCAGATCGCCGGGCACGGCCATCTCGGTCGCCACGAGCGGCGGATCGACCGCGCGCGGATCCATGGCCGGCGCCGCCTGCTCCGGGCGCTCCTGCGCGAGCGCACGCTCCTCCTTCCCACACCCCGCCGCGAGCACGGCGAGGCTCAGCCCTGTGATGGCTACAGCGGAAATGTTCATAAGTATGGCGTTGTGCCAGGACCGGCCGACCGCAAGCGGTCCACTTCACGACGGGAATCTTCCGTCCCCGCGCTATTTGCTCTCGTGGTGAGCCGGTTCGAGGGCGCGCCGCTACTGCCTGACAGACGTGCGCTTGGCTGGCTGGGTCGAAGTACCCACCGAGATCCTTGCGACCTCCGCGGACATCCGTGGTGGTCGCCGTGCCGGGCATCCGGGTAACGCAGCTCAGGAGCGTCCGAAGCGATGTCGACTTCACTCAAGGTCATCTGGTGGGCCGTTGCCGCAGTCCGGGTGTACAGAAACCTCGCTGCCGGCTGCCTCGCGCGGCTCGCGAGCTCTACCGCGCGAGCCGCGCGCTGGAGGGGTTGAGGCGGCGCTCGCACCACCGTCGCAGAGCAGATATCTCCGGAGCTCACCGGCCTGCGCGCCCTGGTGCCCCACCGCGCCGATAGCCGCTCTCGCCCTGGTTGCCGGAGCGACCTCCCCGGCCGTGCGCGCTGACCGCCTTGCGCCGGGAACCTCGGCTCGGTACTGTGCTCGCTCATCACGACCGATCTGCGAAGTCACGAGCCCTCGGAGCGATGACGTTGTGCGTAGAGCCAGCCTTGCCATCGCTCCGTCAGCGCGTGGCGGTACTGACGAAAGTGACGTGGTGCGCGCGCTCATGGCAGGAGAGCCGTGGGCGGCAGCCGCGGTGTGGAACGCGCATGCGCCCAAGGTGTTCCGGATCGTCGCGCGCGTGCTCGGGCCCGGCGCCGACGCAGAGGACGTCACCCAGGAGGTCTTTGTTCGCGTGTTCTCCAGAGTATCGGGGCTGAGAGACCCCGATGCGCTGGGGAGCTTCGTGTTCTCGGTGACCGTTCGACTCCTGAAGTGGGAGCTCCGCCGCAGGCGCGTGAGGCGCATCCTCCAGCTCGCGGACACGGCCGAGCTCCCGGAGCAGGCGGTCGAGCCGGCGGACAGCGAGGCGCGCGAGGCGCTGGGCCGCCTCTATGTGATCCTCGACACGCTGAGCGCAGACGACCGGACCGCGTTCGTGCTCCGCCACATGGAGGGGATGAGCCTGCCGGAGATCGCGGAGGCCACCGGGAGTTCGCTGGCCACCGTGAAGCGCAGGCTCAGTCGGGCAACGGAGCGCGTGTCGTCCCAGGTCGAGAAGGACATGTCCCTCGCCGCTTACTGCATGAGAGGGGAGGCGCGGGATGACGCTTGACGACGAGAAGGACCCGGCGCTCAGCCCGAAGGCCGCGCGCGCGGTCGAGCTCGCTCGCCTGTCGCTCGGCATGATGTCGCCCCAGCAGCGTGTCCAGGGGCTGCTCCGCCTGACGGAGCGGACGGCGAGGCGCCCGGGCTTCCGGCTGTCGCCCCTCCGGGTCGGAGCGCTCGCGCTCGCCGTGGCCGCCGCGGTCCTGCTCGGCGTCAACGGGTGGCAGCGAGGAACGCGCTCCGATCGGCTCTCCGATCGGCTCTCCTACGAGGTGGAGGGCGGCGCCGTGCAGCAGGACGGCTCCGTCCAGGCGGACACATCGAGCCGTCCGAAGGTCCGGTTCTCCGACGGCACCGAGGTTCAGCTCGCCGAGATGGCGCGCGCGCACATCGTGTCGGTGAACGAGCAGGGCGCCAGGGTCGCCCTCGACCGGGGAGAGGTCCACGCGCGCGTTGTCCATCGGTCGGAGGCGCAGTGGCTGTTCGATGCGGGGCCGTTCCTCGTGACCGTGACCGGGACGGCCTTCGCGCTCTCCTGGGCGCCGGAGGACGAGCGCCTCGATCTGCGGCTCGAGAATGGCGCCGTCGTCGTCAGCGGGCCGCTGTCCGGCGAGCCGATCGCGGTGCGCGCCGGGCAATGGCTGACCCTGCGGCAGCGCACGGGAGAGGTGCTCCTGCGCGATCTCGATCCTCAGCAGGGCGCCGCGGCGTCGCCGGCGCCCGCCCCGTCGTCGTCCGACCACGCCGAGGAGCCCAGCGCATCGCCGGTTCCGGACCCGCCCGGGACACCCGCGGCGGCGTCCGCGGCGGCGCCCGCGGCCGAGCCGAGGCGCGACTGGGCCGGGAAGCTCGCGGCCGGGAAGCTCGACGTCATCGTCGACGAGGCGCAGCGCCGCGGGCTCGACGCCTCGCTCGCGCAGAGCAGCAACGAGGAGCTCTCGGCCCTCGCGGACGCGGCGCGTTACACGCGGCGGAACGACATCGCGCGGCGGGCGCTCCTCGCACAGCGCCGGCGCTTTCCGGCGACGCAACGGGGCAAGGAGGCGGCGTTCCTGCTCGGCCGGCTCGCGGAGACCCAGGAGGGAGGCGCCGCGGCGCTCGCCTGGTTCGAGACCTATCTCAAGGAGGCTCCGCAGGGGGCGTACGCCTCCGAAGCGCTCGGGCGCAAGATGGTGATCGTGCAGCGGCTCCACGGCGACGCGCAGGCCGAGACCGTCGCGCGGGCGTACCTGCGCCGGTTCCCGGGCGGAACCTACACGCAGGCAGCGCGGGCCCTCGCTCGGACGCCGTGAGGTTCGCGCGGGCGCAGGCGCTGGCCGGGGCCCTCACGCTCCTCCTCCTCTGCGCGGCGAGCCCCGCGGCGTCGGGGGAGCCTGCGCGTGTGGTCCTCGTGCGGCCCGGCGCCGCCGATCCGTCGATCTCCGAGGCGCTGATCCGCATCCGCGGGGAGCTCGTCGCCGATGGATTCGACGTGGAGCTCCTCGATGCGCAGTCGGCCTCCGCCCCCCGGCCGACGATGGACGACGCCGGGCAGCAGGCCGGCTCCGCGGCCCTGATCGGGCTGTTCCTGGCGCCGGATGGCCAGGCCGCCGAGCTCTGGGTGGTCGACCCGCGGACGAACGAGACGCTCGTGCGGCGGATCGACACGCGCGGCGAGGCGCGGGAGCATATCGTCGAGGTGCTCGCGGTGCGCGCCGTCGAGCTGCTCCGCGCGAGCCTGCTCGAGCTCCTGATGTCCTCGCGGCGCTCCGCGGCGCCCGCTGCCGCGCCGCCCCCGAGCGAGGTGAGCCGGCAGGTGTCTCGACGGGCAGAGCGGTCGCTCGACCCACCGCGCCGATCGATGTGGGGCGTCGAGCTGGGGGGCGGGCTCCTCGCGAGCCCGGGCGGCATCGGCCCGGCGCTGCTCCTCATCGCGCGTCTGCGCGTCGCGCCGCTCGGTCCGATCGAGGGGCGCCTCTCGCTTGCCGGGCTCGGGACGGCGCCGCGCGTCGCTGGGCCGCAGGGCAGCGCGACCGTGCAGCAGCGGTTCGGGCTCGTCGAACTCGCGGCGCTCCCGTGGCCCGAGCTGCGCTTACGCCCGAGGTTCTCGGTGGGCCTCGGGGCGCTCCACGTCGCCGTCGACGGCGAGGCATCGTGGCCGTACCGGGGGGTCCACCGCGCGCAGTGGGCGTTCGCCGCGGACGCCGGCGCCGGCGTCGAGTTCGGGATCGTGAGGCGGATCGACGTCGTCGTCGAGGCGCACGCGCTCGTCGCGCACCCGTATCCGGTGGTCCGCTTCGTCGAGAC
>JAICEP010000683.1 GCA_025924095.1 Sorangium sp. | reverse complement strand
GCTCGCCCGCCACGATGATCGTCTTCTGGAAGGGCACCGAGGTGCCGTCGGCGGTCCTCGACGAGGGCGGCCCGTCCGGACGCCCGCGGATCAGGTGGCCGCTCTGGCCCAGGTGCTGGCCGCTCTGGCTGTGCTGGCCGCTCTGGCCCAGGTGGCCAGGGCCGCTCTGCGAGAGCGCCGTGACGTGCTCGGGCCAGCTGCGGGACGTGTGCGCGGGCGTCGGCGGGCGGCGCGTCGGGTGATCGCCGTTGTCCTGCCAGCTGCGGGGCGTGTGCACGGGCGTCGGCGGGCGGCGCGACGGATCGCCGCCGTCCTGCCAGCTGCGGGGCGTGTGCGCGGGCGTCGGCGGGCGGCGCGTCGGCGCCTCGGGGTGCGCGCGCGAGGGCGGCGGCAGGTCGGCCCCCAGCGACTCGGGGAGCGGCTGCAGCATGTCCTCGCGGATCGAGAAGCCGTGCGGCAGGAGGATCCGGCACTCGTTCAGCAGCTCCTCCGCGGACTGGAAGCGCAGGTTCCTGTCGATCTGGAGCGCGCGGTGGACGATCTCGGCGACCTCGTAGGTCACCCAGTGCGCCAGGCTCTGGATGGGCGGCGCCGGCACCGAGCAGATCGCGACGATGAGCTCGCCGAGCCCGCGCGAGTTCCGGTAGGGGGTGCGCCCGGCGAGCATCTTGAAGAGGACGATGCCGAGCGACCAGAGGTCGGTCCGGCCGTCGACGTCCTTCATGTTGCGCGCCTGCTCGGGCGACATGTAGATGGGCGAGCCGATCAGGTTGCTCGTGGCGGTGAGCTCCTGGTGGTGCTCGAAGCTGTCGTCGGCCTGCATCTTGGCGACGCCGAAGTCGAGGAGCTTGACCGAGAACTCCCCCCCGTCGCGCCGGGCCAGGAACAGGTTGGCGGGCTTGATGTCGCGGTGGAGCACGCGCGCGTCGTGCGCCTTGATGAGGCCCATGCACGCCTGGGCCACGATGCAGAGCGCGAGCTCGGGCGGCAGCGGGCCGAGCCGCCGGAGCAGCTGGTCGACGTCCTCGCCCGCGAGCAGCTCCATCACGAGGAAGGGCAGGCCCGTCGCCCGGTCCCTCCCGCTATCGAGCACGCTCGCGATGTGCTCGCTCTCGATCGCGCCGGCCGCCCTGGCCTCGCGCTCGAAGCGGGCCATCACCGCGTCGTCCTGCGCGAGCTTGCTCGTGATCACCTTGACGGCGACGCGGCGGCCGGTGCCCAGGTGCCGTGCCTCGTAGACTGCCCCCATCCCGCCCTCACCGAGCAGCCCGAGGATGAGGTAGCGTTGATCGAGGGTGGTGTTGATCAGGTTGATGTCCGTCATGGTCCGGTTGACCCGGTCGCCGCTCCGCTGCGGCGACGTTGCGCCCCGAATCGCATTGTCGGACGGAAGCTCGCGCTAGGCAATCTCGCGGTACGGGAGCGCCGGACGAGAGGTGCCCTGGCCCCGGTGTACGGGCGTGGACGACGCGGCCCTGTGTGAAACGAGGGCGAAACAGTTGCGCACCGGCCTCGGCTGTGAAGCGCGTCACGGCCGCGTCGCGGAGATTATTGAAGCGCGTCACGGCCGCGCCGCGGAGATGATTGAAGGACCCTCGCGTCACGGCCGCGCCGCGGAGATTATCGAAGGACCCTCGCGGCCGCCGCGCCGCGGAGATGATTGAAGGACCCTCGCGGCCACCACCTCGGCGAGCGACGCGGTCGTGCTCTCAGGGAGCATCGCGGCCGCGCTCGCCGTCCCCGACGGAGGAGCCGGACGCGTTGCTGCCGAGCTCGCCCGCGTGAGGCGAGCCGGCGCGCTCCCAGGCGGCGTAGTCGCCGCTCGTGAGCAGCGGATCCTCGGGCAGCGCCTCCGGCTCGGCGGGGTCGAGCGCGGGGTCGAAGGTCGGGGCGAGCAGCTGCGCCAGGTCGAAGCGCAGGAAGCGGCCGGCGAGGTGGGGGCCCTCGCTGACCCAGAGGACGCGCGCCGTCGCATCCATGACGACCGCGTGCGTCGCGATGAGCGCGTCGATCGCGCGCCGGTCGCCGAGCGGCAGCGGCGCGCCGCCGGGCCCGCGCCTGTCGCGCAGGACGTCGACCGCCGCCTCGACGGTCGCGCCGTCGGGCAGGGCGGCGAGCCGCTCGTCGAGGCGGCGGCGCCGCGCGTGGGTCGAGGTCTCGGCCTCGACGCGCTGGTTGCGCGGGTCGCCGGCGAGCGGCCCCTCGAAGTGGTTTGTGAGCGGGACCTTGCCGCGGCCGCGGCGCGCGTGGAGCGGCGCGCCGGGCGCCCGCTCGGCGATCGCCACCTCGCCCGCCGCGTCGACGAGCATCACGAGGTGGGAGACCATGGGCGCGCGCGCCTCGAGGATCGCGAGCGCCTCGTCGACGCCCCGCGCGCGGCCGAGCACGTCGCGCATCGTGTGCACGACCGGCTCGCCCGCCGCGCGCGGCTCGCCGGCGCGCCCGCCGTGGACGACGAGCGCGAGGCCGGCGGCGTTCATCGCGGTCACCGCGCCGATGAGGCCGGGCCAGGACACCGAGGCGTACGGGATCTTCCCCTGCTCGTGCACGAGGAACACCGCCTTGCCCTCGTCGAAGAGGGGCCCGGCCTCGAAGTCGAAGTTGCGGGCCAGCACCGCGTGCCCGCCCGCCGACGCGGCCCCGGTGAGGGCGAAGCTCGTGCAGCCGATGAGCGGGGAGTGCTCGAACGAGAGCGCGATGTCGTAGAGCGACTGGAGGAAGATGAAGCGGTGGTACGTGGGGAGGACCCCGTCGAACGGGTCGGGCGAGAAGGCGCGGGCCTGCGCGGCGATCTCGCGCCGCACGCCGTCGCTCATGCCCTCGTCGACGCCGCGGAACTGGAGGCGCGAGAGGTCCATGAGGAGCCACCGGAGCGGGGCGACGGGCACGTAACGGCGGAACTGCTCGTGGAGGGTGCCTTCGTTCTGGACCATCTCCGGGTAGAAGAGCCGGCCGTGCTGGTGGCCGATCTCCTCCGGCGATCCGGCGAGGCGCGCCTCGAGGATCCGGCCGCGGCGGCGCGCGTAGGCGGGGCCGAGCACGCGCAGCCCCGCCGGTCCTGCCGCGGGCTCACCGGCGACGGCGCGGATCGGCGGCGGCTCGATCCGCGTCGCGGCGCCGATGCCGAGGTGCGCGAGGACCGGCGCGGCGAGCAGCGCTGCGGCCGCGACGAGCTTGCGCCGGTGGCGGGCGTGGCGTGAGGGCCGCCGGAGCGCGCCTGGGGGGGGACCGGACGCGGGGGGGCCGGACGCGGGGGGGCCGGGCGCGGGGCTGCCCGACGCCGCGCCCGCGCTGGATCCGGCCCTGGCCGTCACGCGTTCCAGAGCCTGCGCCCCGGATCAGGGGGGCGCCGCTGTCGGCTGCGACGGGTGGGGGTCGATCTCGGCGGCGAGCGCGCTCGCCACGGCGGAGCGGCGCGCGTCGGGGGACGGCACCGGCGCGGCGGGCACGTGGCGGAGCCCGCGCGTGAGCGCGAGCGTCGCCAGCACCCGGCCCACGATCCGCGCCGGATCGCGCACGCTGTCGAAGTGCGTGAGCCGCTCTTCCTCGGTCGGATAGATGACCCGGGTCGGCACCTCGACGATGCGGATCTCGGCGGCCACCGCGCGCAGGAGGATCTCCGCCTCGAAGGCGTAGCCGTCGTCGCGCGCGCCGAGCGAGAGCGTCGTCCGGAGCGGGTAGCGGCGCAGGCCGCACTGCGTGTCGGCGAAGGGCCGGCCCGCGAAGAGCGACAGGAAGAAGTTCGAGATCCGGTTCGAGATCTGGTTCGCGCGCGGCGCGCCTGCCGACACGAGATCCCGGATGCCGAGCACGAGCGCCTCGGGGTCGGCGTCGGCCTCGATGAGGCGCCGCGCCTCCTCCGGCGGGTGCTGGCCGTCCGCGTCGATCGTGACCGCGACGTCGAAGCCCGCGGCGAGGGCGAGCTCCATCCCGGTGCGCAGGGCGGCGCCCTTGCCCCGGTTCTCCGGGTGGATCAGCACCGTGGCGCCCGCCGCGCGCGCGCGCTCGGCCGTCCGGTCGCTCGACCCGTCGTCCACAACGAAGACCGCGCCGCCCAGGCCGTTGACCCGGAGCGCCTCTCGTGTGACGTCCTCCACGTTGCGCTCGGCCTGGTAGGCAGGAATGATGGCGCAGATCCGCATGAAGCAGAGCGCGATTACCACGGTGTGCCCTGGATGAACAGCGGCAGACACGATCTGTCCGGTACGTCCACGCCGCCTGCGGAGCGATCTGCGGAGCGACGTCCGACCGGGCTCGGCGCGGGCGGGTACGCGGCGCATGGCGGGCGATCGCGGCCGTCCCGGGTCGGATAGCGCTCGCGCGACAAGGAGCCTCCACGTGCGTGTCCCTTTGACGCCGGCCGGCGCCCTTCGCCCGGAGCCCCGACCGAGCCTGCTCCGCCGCCGCCCCCATTT
>JAICEP010000682.1 GCA_025924095.1 Sorangium sp. | reverse complement strand
TGTCCAGCAGCACCTGGGACTGGGGATCAAGCGGCAGGGGCGCTCCCGTGTGGAGACGCGGGGGAGGCCTCACTCTATCCGAGCGCCCGCCCCTCGCGGTAGAGGGCAGGCGCCGCGAGGTGCGGCGCGCCGGCGCGTCGCACCACCTCCCACGCGGCGCGGTCGCCTCAGCCCTGCGTCCGTCGCGCGCGCACGCGGCGCCTGAGCACGGCCACTCCGGCGAGCGCGACCCCGGAGAGCGCCGTCCACGGGGCGAGGGGCGCGCTCGGCTCGGCGGCGCGGCACGCGCACCCCGCTGCAGGCGTCTCCTCGGCCGGGTCGATCGGATCCGGCGTCGCGCCGCCCGTCGCGCCGGGCTCCGGCTCCGGCTCGACCGGGTCCACCGGATCGACCGGCGGCGGCTCGACCCCGAGATCGGCGCTCTCCACCGTGACGGCGGTGACCGGGCAGTTCCCGTGACCTATCACCATGTAGTACGTCTGCGTGGGATCGAACGGCGGATCGGACTTCTCGTCGATGACGATCTCACCGTACGTGTCCGTGATCGCCTCGACGCTGTAATCGTAGCTCGTGGCCTCCGGCAGCATGTCGCCCGGCGTGAAGCCGACGTGCCGGGCGGTCCTCACGTAGATGCTCCACTCGAGGTCATCGCCGCCGTGGGGCTGGAGCTGCACGGTGAAGCGGATGCCCTTCGCGGTCCGATCCGGCGTGCTCTTGAAGTGGAAGAGGCTCTGGAGGCTGAGCTGCCGGCGCCACTCCGTGCACGACCCCCCGGCCCCGTAGACCAGCGAGTCGATGCCGAACATCTGCGTCCTGCGCAGCTTGCCCCCGCTCAGGTCGAGCACCTCCTCGCAGTCGTCCAGGCCCCGGCTCTCGATCAGCGCCTCGACGGCGCTGGCGTCCGCCGCCGTGAGCTCGCCGGTGCTCACCAGCTTGTCGGCCGCCCTCTTCAGCCCCTTGGCGAAGTCGCCGAGCGAGGCGTTGCGGGTCAGCAGCGTCAGCGCGCTCCACACGAGCCTGTCGCCCAGCTCGGCGCCGAATTTGTCGTGCAACGACCACGCGAGGCTGCCGATGAGCTCGCCGTCCTCGTGCACCTCGCCGACCAGATCGTCGGGGCATATCTTGACGTTGTCCGACAGATCGCGCTCCGCGCCGAAGGGCGCGAGCGACGCCTCACCGAGCGTGGGGTCGCCGTTCACGGTGCAGGCGAAGTAGTCCGCGATGCCCTCATCGATGCTGCCGGCCCAGGGAGAGAGCCCGTACTCGTTGACGGCGAACTGGCCATCGTTGTAGCCGATCGCGTTGGCACTGACGTAATGGGTGAACTCGTGGAGGAACACGTCGGAGTCGTCCGAGAAGTCGAAGAGCGAGCCCTGACCGATGGCGATGAGGTTCGGCGCGCGGAAGGGCGCCTCCGTGCCCTGCGGCGAGAAGAACGCGTTGTCCATCGGCCGGCCCGACTCCAGCATGTTGGCGACCGCGACGAGCTTCCAGCCCGGCGTCCCCATGTCGAGCTGGTGGGCCTTCGTGAAGTAATCGCGCATCCGGGTGAGGTGGTAATAGACGCCGACCTGCGCGAACTGGTCCTTCACGTCGTCCACGCTCGTCGGCGGATCGTAGAGGAAGTCCTCCCCCGCGTTCGGCCCGACGCTCTGCTCCAGGGTGAGCGAGACGCCCCCCACGAGGTCGCCATCCACGTAGTTCGCCACCTTGAAGTTGCCGTTCCAGCCGCTCAAGGTCTGAGGGTCCGCCGCGTCGAGGCCGACGAGCTCGCGATCCTCGAGCTGCGGCGTGACCGCGGAGCTGATCGGGTAGACGCGCCCCCGCGCGTGGACGGCGAGCGACCGCCGGTGGACGATCTTGCCGGCGTGCGCGTCCACGAGGAAGCGCTCGCCGCCGAGCTCCGACCGGACATCGACGACCCAGACGAGCTTGCCGCCGGTCTCCGCCTCGGGGAACACCGCGAGCGCCGCGCTCGGCCGCTCCGCCAGCGTCATCCCGTAGGTCGCCTCGACCGCGCTCCGTGCTGCCTCCTCCCTGTATTTCGGCGCCGTCGGGACCGACAGGCCGCGCGCCACGTCGAGCACCACGACCTCCACGCGGCCCTCCGGGGCGACCTGGACCGCCGCGGCGCCGCCGAGCACGGGGTGTCCGGCGTGGAACTGCGCGAACCGGACGGTGCGGTGATCGCCGTCCTGGAGCTCGTTCTCGTAACCCAGCGAGAGGCCCTCGATCCGGAGCTCGGAAGCCGCGTGCTTCAGATACGTCTCTGCCGCGCCGCGCGCGCCGCCGGTGGTGCGGAGGAAGGACAGGTCCGCAGCGGTCGAGCCCGGTGCTACGGTGTGCCAGTCGGACGCGGCAGCCGACCCCGCAGCGGCCAGAGTCGCGAGCGCGGTCAACGGAAGCAAGATCAGCTGTCGTCTCATGGTTCTTCTCTCCGGCTGGATTTCTGCTTGCGGCGCTCGCGTGAGGCGCGGCGGGGCCGGACCGACGAGCGCGACCAACGTATCGAGTTACGTTGGGTCATCAAGGAGGCGCCACGCGGCGTTCTCTCGGAAAAGTAACAAGTTGTAGTGGCGGTTGGCTCCTTGCCTGACGTCTTGGGTCAACATGCGTGTTATGTCTCCAGCACACCCGGCGCAGGATCCCGTGGCTCTCCCCGAAACAAACTTCTTGACTGGGTTCCCGTCGACGTTCGCTCCGAGCGACATCGCCTCCGCCTGTGCGACGTTGCCCGGCAGGGTGCGCGTCGGCGGCCGCGTGCTCGAGGTCGCGGAGGGCGCCGTCGTGCTCGGGGACGCCTTCGGCGCGCTGCGTGTCGCGCTGGAGGGTGCGCCCGCGCCGCTGCTCGAGGCCGGCGATCTCGCCGTCGTCGAGGGGGCGCCGGCCGGCGGCGCGCTCGCCGCGGCGCGGCTCGTCGAGCGGATCGCGCCGCGGAGGCCGCCGCGGGGGCGCGCGGGGGCCGCGGCGCCGCCGTCGAGCGAGACCGAGCGGGCGATCCACCGAGGTCGCGGCGCGGCGCTCGCGCGGCGCGCGGCGGCGCTCGCGGCGGTGCGGGCGCTGTTCGCCGAGCGCGGGTTCCTCGAGGTGGAG
Organism: Sorangium sp.; assembly: GCA_025924095.1. Taxonomy (GTDB): domain Bacteria; phylum Myxococcota_A; class Polyangia; order Polyangiales; family Polyangiaceae; genus Sorangium. The sequence goes on along the minus strand of JAICEP010000682.1, from coordinate 1,333 downwards.
ACGCCGAGCATGGTCCCCTCCCCCGGGCTCGACCTGCACCTCGACGCGTTCGCGGTCGAGGCGGCGCGCCCGACGTTCCTGATCACGAGCCCGGAGTACCAGATGAAGCGGCTGCTCTCGGGCGGCGTCCCGCGCTGCTTCCAGCTCGCGCGCTGCTTCCGGCGCGGGGAGCTCGGGGACAGGCACAACCCGGAGTTCACGATGCTCGAATGGTACCGCGCTTTCGCCGGGGTGGACGACGTGATGGCCGACACGGAGGCGATCGTGCAGCGCGTCGCGGCCGCGCTCGACGCGGACGGGACGCTCTCGGCGGCCGGCAGGCAGGTGCGCCTCACGCCGCCGTTCCCGCGCATCTCGGTCGGCGACGCGTTCGCGCGGTGGGCGGGCGTGCCCGCGGACGACGCGATCGCGCTCGCGTCGCGCGACGAGGAGCGGTTCTTCCGCCTGCTCGTGGACCAGGTGGAGCCGGCGATCGCGGCGCTGCCCCACCCGGTGTTCCTTGTCGATTTCCCCGCGCCGCTCGCGTCGCTCGCGCGGCTCAAGCCGGGCGATCCCCGGGTGTGCGAGCGGTTCGAGCTCTACGTCGCGGGCGTCGAGCTCTGCAACGGCTTCGGCGAGCTGACCTGCCCGGTCGAGCAGCGCGCGCGGCTCCTCGCCGATCAGGCGGCGCGGGCGGCCCAGGGCAAGCCGGTCTACCCGATCGACGAGCGCTTCCTCGACGCGCTCGAGGAGGGAATGCCGCCGGCGGCGGGCAACGCGCTCGGGGTCGATCGCCTCGTCGCGCTGTGCCTCGGCGCCGCGTCGATCGGCGACGTCCTCGCGTTCCCCCACGGCTGGCTGTGAGCGCCGCGACGCCCCCCGACGGCGGCGAGCGCCTCTCGCCGGAGGTCCTGTCGCAGCTCGCCCGCAAGTACCGCGCGCTCGCGGAGCTCCGGCGCGCGCGGGCGGCCGGCGAGGCGATCCCGGCCAAGGAGGTGTTCCGCGCGCTCGCGGGGGAGTTCCCCGGCGCGCTGAACGAGCTCGACAACCTGCCGTTCGACGAGATCGAGCGGCGCCACGACGCGCTGGCGCGGGCCCTCGCCGGGGGCGCGGAGGAGCGCTGGATGGCGTGGATACACGGCTATCACACGCTGATGCGGGCGGCGCTCTACGTGAAGATCCGCGTCGCGCGGCGGCAGGAGCTCTCCGGGAGCGAGGCGGCGGCGCTCGCGGAGCGGGCGGCGAGGCACGCCGGCGTGGCGGTCGACGCCGCCTTCGTGATCGCGGTCAAGACGCCGCCGGACGGCCGGCTGAACCGCCTCGTCCTCGGCCGCCTGGCGGCGCAGTTCGGCGC
>JAICEP010000681.1 GCA_025924095.1 Sorangium sp. | reverse complement strand
GGGAGCGTGGTGGGCGGCTCGGTGTTCCTGACGAAGAGCGTCGCCGGCGGCCAGCGCGTGGCGATCGAGGCGCCCAGGCTGCGCGTCGCCTCGCCGCCCCAGGGCTCGCCCGCCGTCGGCGACTCCGAGCTGGAGCCCAGCATCCTCGACTTCGACATCTAGGCGGCGGTGCATGAGCGCCACCGTGGGATTGCCGGTGTTGCTTCTTGAGCAGGGGAGTCACAAGGCTCAGGCTCTCTTGTCGTCCTTGTGGTCTTCCTGGGACCTCGACGTGCTCATAGAGGCTCCGGGCGAGGGCGACGCGCGCGGAGCATAGCCCGGCGTGGCAGGCGTGACCGGTGGTCGCGAGCGCGGCCGCGCTCGCCATATTGACCGGACCCCACGGCTCATGGTTCTGTCGCCTCGATGAAGCGCGCCTTCGACTTGTGCGTGGTTGGGCTCTCGCTCGCAGCGACGGCCTGTGGACCGGGCCTGGAGCCCGAGGTGGTGGTGCACCCTCCCCGGCCCACCGCCTCGCCGGCGAGCAGCGACAGCGCGAGCAGCGGCGGGTGTCCGGCCATCGGCCACACCGAGCCGCTCATCGTCGACTGGCTCACGACCCGCCGCTCGGATCTCGGACTCGCGATGAAAGAAGGCGTCGCCGTCGTCGCCTACGACTGCACGACGCTGAACCTCCTCGCCCACTGCAAGCTCCCAGGGACCTACTCCTACGCCGGCGTGACCCGGAATGAAAAAGTAATACAGTTAACAAATCCTGCGGAGATGCAGGCGAATGTCCCGTTCGGCGCCGCGGCGTTGAGCACCGCGATCGAGGGCAGCGGCACGGCGGCGATCGACGTGGCGCTCGTGCCCTCGGGGAAGATGGCGACCACGGTGACCGCGGCCACGGCGCAGGACCTCTCGGGCAGCTGCGAGGGCGCGACGCACTTCGTGCGCACCGCGCTCCTCGGGGCCTTCGCGATGGCGCCGGGCAGCCGGGGCGCGGCGCGGACGGTCGAGCAGGTCTTCGCGGCGGTCGGGCCTGCGACGGCGTCGAGCCAGGGCGGCACCGCGAGCCGGGAAGGGGAGGTCGAGGCGTGCCGGGGCGCGAAGCCCAACGCGCAGGCGCCCACGGAGCGCTGCCATGCGCCGCTGCGCCTGGAGCTCGTCCCGCTGGCCGCGAAGAAGGCAGCGACGGTCGAGCCGGCGGCGAAGGCGGCGGAGGAGGAGCTCCAGAAGCTGTCGAGCCCATGCCTGACCGGGACGGTGCTGAGCGGGGCGAAGTGCTCCTCGCCGGCGCTCGCGCCCGCGCACCTCTGCGAGCCCGCGGACTCGCGCGCGTGCGCGGCGCAGTGCGGGAAGGGCGATGTCGGCAGCTGCTATCACCTCGGGATTCACTACCTGAGCGGCAAGGACCTCCCGCGCGACGACGCGAGGGCGGCCGACCTGTTCGAGAAGTCCTGCGGCGCCGGCATCGCGCAGGCCTGCTACGCGCGGGCGAAGCAGCAGCTGCGCGACATCCAGAGCGGCAAGGTGTCCCCGGACGGCGCGGGGCGGGCGAAGGTGCGCGAGTTCGCCGACAAGGCGTGCGACCTGGGTGACGGCTGGGCGTGCTTCAGCGCGGCCGAGTGGTACCTCAGCGAGGGCCCGCAGGCGGTGCTGCCGAAGGACCCGACGCGCGCGGTCGCCTTCCTCCGGCGCGGCTGCGATCTCGGGTACGGGCCGAGCTGCAGCGCGCTGGGCAAGATGCTCGTCGAGGGCAAGCTCGCGGCGAAGGACGTGGCGGTGGCCGTGGGCGTGCTCCAGCGCGCGTGCGAGGGGGGCGAGACCGAGGACTGCGTCGACCTCGGCGACATCCTCCGCAAGGGGCAGGGCGCGTCGAAGGACGGGGTGAAGGCGATCGCGGCATACCAGCGCGGCTGCAACCTCGGGGACATGCGCGCGTGCAACGCCGCGGGCTCGGTCTACGGAGAGGGCGACGGCGTTCCCAGGGACGTCGCGAAGGCGTATTCATTCTTCGAGAAGGGTTGTCCGGAGAAGGGCTTCGGCGCCGACGCGTGCACGAGCCTCGCCGGGATGTACGAGAGGGGGACCGGCATCCCGAAGGACATGGCGCGCGCCGCGGCGCTCTACGAGAGGGCGTGCGGCTCGGGCGGCTGCCTGCGGGCCGCCGAGATCTGGCAGCACGGCGACGGGGTGACGGCCGATCCGGCGCGGGCGTTCTCGCTTTACGAGAAGGCGTGCACGCAGTGGGGAGAAAAGAAGGCGTGCGATGCGTTCGGCCCGCTCCTGGAGCGCAAGGACAAGGAGCGCGCGCGGTCGTTCTACGCGGACCAGTGCACGCGGACCCAGGACAAGGCGGCGTGCGCGAGCCTGAAGCGGCTCGGCGGCGGGACCAAGTAGGCGCGGCGCCAGGCTAGAACAGCTTCATCTGGCGGTCGGCGCCCGCGCGCGGCTTTCTCTGCGCCTCCGGCGACGGACCGACGCGCAGGAGCAGCCGCTCCTCGACCTCGCGAACGAACGGCGAGACCTCGGTCTCCATCACCTTGCCGTGCCGCGCGCGCTGCATGGCGCGGGTGAGGAACAGCCGCTCTCGCGCCCGCGTCATGCCGACATAGAAGAGCCGGCGCTCCTCGGCGACGTCCGTCTCCTCCCTGCCAGGGAATCGCAGCGGGAGCAGGCCGTCCTCGCACCCCACCAGGAAGACCACCCGGAACTCGAGCCCCTTGGCCGCGTGCAGCGTGAGGAGCGAGATGCGATCGGCCCGCGGATCCCACGTATCGATCTCGGCGCACACAGCGAGCTCGATCAAGAAGCGAGCGAGGTCCTCTCCGCAGCGCTCCGCGAGCGGCAAGAGCAGCTCCAGCGCGGCATCGACGTCGGCCTCGCCGAGGCGCGCTGCGCCCGCCGCTCCCTCCGCGGCCGCCCCCTCGGGCGTTGCGCCGCCCGGGCACGGCTGCGCGACCTCCTCCCGGAGCCGCGCCGCGGCCACCTTGAGGCGCGCCGCGAGCGGCCCCGGCGGAGCGTCGGCGAGCGCCCGCGCGAGCGCCTCGGAGGCCGCGCGCTCGGCGACGCGGCGCTCGGACCGCCGCTGGAACGGCATGCCGGAGCGGGCAAACGCCTCGCGGAGCGCCTCGGACTGCGCCTCGGTCCGGTAGAGGACCGCGAAATCCGAGAAGGAATACTCGCCGCCCGGCGCAGGCGAGGCCACGCGCCCGCTATCCATCGAGAAGAACGTGGATCCACCGAGCATCTGCTCGATGGTGTGGACCACGCGCTCGGCCTCGGCCGCCTCCGTGGGCGACTCGTGAACCGCCACGAGCTCCACGCTCCCAGCGCCCGGCGCGCTCGGCACGAGCTCCCGCGCACCGAGCGTCGGCGAGGGCGCGATCACCTGGAGCGCCGCCTCGACGATGGGACGCGACGAGCGGTAATTCCGCCTCAGGCGCACAACGTGCGCTGCTGGAAAATCCTGCTGAAAACGGAAAAAGAAGCCCACGTCCGCGCCGCGGAAGCCGTAGATCGCCTGGTCCGGATCCCCGATGGCGCAGACGTTCCCGCCGGGAGGGACCAGCGCGCGCACGAGCCGGTACTGACGCTCGTCGATGTCCTGGTACTCGTCGATGGAGAGATACCGGGCCCGCGCGCGCGCGGCGGCGAGCGCGGCGCCCTGCTCCTCCAGGAGGACGACCGCGTGGCCGATCAGGTCGTCGAGGTCGAGGAGCCCGCGCGCGGCGAGCTCGTCCTCGTACACCTTCCACGCGCGGTCGACGTGGCGGTCGATCTCCCCGCACGCCTCGCCGCCGGCGGCCGGCGCGCCCTCCTGGGGCCGGTGCGCGTCGGCGTGGCGCGGGTAGCGCCGCTTCAGCGCGGCGATGTCGGCGAGCAGCCGGGCCGCCCGCCGCTCCGGGACGCCGAGCGCCGCGGCGAGCAGCGCCGTCCGCTCGCGCTCGCCGGCGATCCCGGGCGGCGCACCGCCGCCTGGGCCCTGCGCGTTCTCGCGGAGCAGCGAGAGGCCGAGCGCGTGGAAGGTCATGGCGCGCACGCGGCCGCCGGACTCGCCGAGCAGCGCGCCGAGCCGCTCCCGCATCTCGTCGGCAGCCCGGCGGGTGAACGTGATCGCGAGACACTGCTCCGGCGGCACCCCGAGATCCAGGACGAGGTGCGCGATCCGGTGCGTGAGCGTGCGGGTCTTGCCCGTGCCCGGCCCCGCGAGGAGGAGCACCGCGCCCTCGGTGAGCTCCGCCGCGGCCCGCTGCTCCGGGTCGAGCGCGTCGAGCAGCGCCGCGCCGCCCGGCGCAGGCGCCCCCGGCGGCGCGCCGAGGGAGGCCTCGCTGGCAGGCCCCTGGCGCGGCTCGGCGGGGGCCCGGCCGCGGCGCGGGCCCGGCCGCGGCGCCTCGGACGCGCGCGCCCCCGCCGGAGGTGGCTCCGGCGCGGCGGGCTCGGGCTGGAACTCGG
>JAICEP010000680.1 GCA_025924095.1 Sorangium sp. | reverse complement strand
CGGCGGCGCGGTCGCCCCGCGGGGCGGCGCGGCCGGCGGAGCGCAGGCCGCGAGCGCGGCGAGCAGGCCCGCGACGAAGCCGTGGCGGAGCCCCACCGCGCGCGCGCGACCAGCCGGCCGGGCCGCGACGCGCTCGGCGCTCACCACGGCGCGGCCTTCTGCGCCGCGCGGACCAGCTCGAGCGCGCGGCGGCCGATGTACTCCTCCACGTCGGCGGGCGCGATGTGGCGGTCCTTCGCGAAGTCGAACTCGCGCGGCTTGCCGTCGCCGAACGTCACCCGGACGATCGCGGAGTCGCGCAGGAGCTCCAGCGCCAGGCTGAACTCACCGAACGCGATCCGGTGCTTGTCCGGCTCCTGCGAGAGCACGACGGGCTGCCCCTTCTCCTGCAGCTTTTCGTGCGCGAACTTCAGCGACTCGGCCCCCTGCGACACGGCCGACTCCGCGGCCGCGAGCGCCTCGGCGACCCGCTTCTTGTGCCGCGCGAGCTCTTCCGACTCGCGCTCCGCCTTCGATTTCACGGCTTCGATGAGCTCATCACGCCAGGTAGCCACGATGCACCTCGGCGCGAACACTCTTCCGAAACGTGCGTTTTGTCCAGCCCGACACGCGCCGGACACCCGGCGCTCCACCAGCCCGATGCGCGCTGGACACCGCCTCGGCCGCGCAGCCCGAACAAAAACAGGAAGCCCGGGATCCCCGGGGAGGACGACCTCCCTGCGAGAGCTCCCGGGCCTCTTGCCCCCGGATCGCGCGGCCGAGCGTGGCGCGGCCGCGCGCCCCTACTGCACGTCGGCGCCCCCGGCCTTTGTGGCCGGGGCGAGCGCGCTCAGGTCCTCGGCCACGGTGGCCTTCGGGTTCATGAGCTCGTGGAACGCGCGCTTCGCGAGCGCGCCGGTCTCGCCCTGCTCGTGCCGCAGGGCCATGAGCACGCCCTTCTCCTTCATGAACTTGAGCGTCTCGATCGCGCCCTTCTTCTGCCCGCCGTCGCCGCCCTTGGCCGCCTGGTAGAGCCGGTAGCGCAGCACGACGCGGGTCTCGGAGTGCGGGCCGTTGTCGTACTTCAGGTTGTCGAACTGGGCCTGCAGCCGCTGCCGCGCCCACTCCTGCGGCGCGTCGGCGACCTTCACCCGCGTGATCGCCTCGGCGTTCGCGACGTACCGGTAGAGGTTGCCGCGCTTGAAGTCCTCGTCCGACCAGTAGCCGAACGCGCGGTAGTAGTGGTCCTTGAGGTCGTCGAGCGCCCCCTTGTCGAAGTCGGCGTACATCGCGACCGTCCGCGCCGCGGTGTCGCTCGTGCCGCCGAGGATGAGCGCGAGCGCCGCGGCGTTCCGGACCTCGACGTCCTTCAGCTTCTCGAAGAGCTGCCCCTGCACCCCCTCGTCGAAGCCGCCGATGCCGATGGCGCGCGCAATGGCCATGCGCACCCCGGGATCGATGTCGGCCACGAGCAGCGGGACGAGCTCGCCGGCCGCGCTCGGCACCGGGCGGAGCGCGAGCGCCGACGCGTAACAGGCGCCGATGAGCTGCTTGCGCGGCTCCGTCTTGCTCGCGAACTCCTTCGCCTTCTTCGCCACCTCGACCATCGCCTTGTCGTCGGCGCACCAGGCGAGCGCCTCGCACGCGGCCTGGCGGGCCTCCTCGTGCCACATCTCGTCCTCGATGAGCTTCGTCAGCGGCTCCACCGCGCGCGGGTCGCCCCACTCGGCGAGCCCCTGCGACGCGCCGTAGGCGACCGCGCGGAGCGCCATCCCCATCATCGCGAGCCCCGCGCCCTGGAGCCCGTCCTGGGTGATGTCCATCTTCGGGTCCTTCTTCCGGTTGAGCTGATCGAGCAGCCGCGGGTAGGAGGGCTCGTCCTTCATGCGCCCGACGTACCGGAGCGCGCTCTGCGCGGTCTCGAACGCCGCCGGGAACGGCGGCTGCTGCCCCTCCTTGGGGAGCGGATCCGTCGGGAAGGCCCAGTCGCGCATGTCCTTCAGGATCTTCTCGGAGCGGATCGTGGCGAGGAAGCGCAGGCCGTTCGCGTGCGGCTGCGGGCGATCCTTGAGCCACAGGATGATCGACGCCTCGGCCGAGGCCTTGAGCTCGGCGCTCTTGTCTTCGTGGACCGTGGCGAGGTCGGCGAGCATGCGGGCGCCGACGACGCGCGGCAGGTCGGTGCGCGACAGGTGCCCGCCCTCGTCCGCCTCCCAGAACTTCTCGAGCTTGTAGAGCTTGAGCGGGTCGGCCAGCATCCGCTCGCCGATGTACTTGGCGCCGCGAATGTCGCCGACCTCGGCGAGCCGCGTCCCCGCCTCGCCCTGCCAGTGCAGCGGCGGCTTCTTGGCCTCGATCCACTTCACGAGCGGATCGGCCGACCGCGGATCGGCGAGCTCGCGCAGCATCTCCATGATCTGCTTCGTCTGGAACCAGGTCGTCTCCTCGGGATCCTGCTTCACGCTGTCGAGGGCGAGGACGAGCCCCTCGCCGCCGATGCCGTCGCGCAGCGCCTCGAGGAAGCGCTGGCGGCTGTCCTTGTCGGCGTTCGACAGCGCCTCGAGGAGCGGGGCGCGCGCCGTCTCGTCGCCGATCCGCCCGAGGCCGTTGGCGGCCTCGCGCGCGACCTCGACGTCCTTGTCCTTCACGAGCGAGATCAGCGCGCTCGTCCACTTGGCCTCGGCGTTGCGCGACAGGACCGTCGCGACGAGCTGCCGCACCGACGGGCTCTCGTCGGTCGCGAGCTTCGCGAGCTCCTCGAGCGACACGAGGCCGGCGAGCTTCTCGGGCTCGAAGGCCATGCCGCCGCCGAGCCGCTCGACCTTCGAGAGGAACCCCTTGCGGTACTGGTCCATCGCGTCCTTGAACGCGGCCGGCTCCTTGAGCTCGACGAGGGACCAGACGATCTGGGGCCGGTCGCTCTCGTCGGCGACCTTGAGCGCCTCGAGCAGCGCGGGCTTGGCGCTGTCGGCCTTGGGCGAGCCGTAGTAGGCGAGCACCTGCGCGGCGACGCCCTTCACGCGGTGGTCCGGGAGCGAGAGCGCCTTCGTCGCGAGCGCGACGCCCTCGGGGTCGCCGGCCCACGCGAGCTGCATGAGCGCCTCCTGCTGGAGCGACAGCTCGGCGCTCGAGGCGGCCCACGTGCGCCAGAGGGGCAGCTGGTCCTTCTTGGGCAGGACGAAGATGTTCTTCTTCTCCTTGGAGACGGCGTCGACCGTCATCTTCTGGCTGTCCTGCTTGACGCCGAACCAGATGGCGCCGGCCGCGCCGAGCGCGACGAGGAGGCCGACCACGATCGACACCGGGCTGAACCGGCCGCGCTTGAAGTTGCCGTCGTCCGCGAAGCCGCCGCCGCCTCCGCCGCCGGGCGCCGGCGGGGCTCCGGGCAGATCATCGCTGTCATCGGGGGGCCACTTGGCCGCCCATTTGACCGGAAGGAGCCCGGGCGGTGGGCGCCGTCCGCGCGGCCCCGTGGGATTTTCTCGTGAAAGATTCGGACGATCCAGCATGGTTCCTCCAGCGCGCGGGCGACGACGTGACCCGAACGGCGGTGGCAGCGCGCGGCGAGCCGCGCTGCGCCCCCGACCCCACCGGCGGCGGCGGCGGCGTCGCGCGGCGGGCCGCGCTGCGCCTCCGACCCCGGGCCGTGCGACGAAGCGCCCGGCCGGTCGAGGCGCCGGACCGTACCAGAGGCGCTCGGGCGTAGGCCCAAAGATTTGCTATGAAGCCCAGGCCCCCGATGGCCGAACCCGAGTCCAGTTCCGGTAAGATTCTCTACCCTGCAGTCGCGGTGCTCATCGCCGTGAGCGCGCTCTTCGGCCTTGCGATCCTGCCGCGGCTGTCGCCAGGGGTCGGGGGCATGGTCGGCGCGGCGGCCCCCGACGTGACGCTGCCGGTCGCGGCCAACGGCGACCCCGGCGCGCGCATGCAGCTCGCCGAGCTCAAGGGCCAGCCGGTGATCCTCGATTTCTGGGCCACCTGGTGCGGGCCCTGCGCGGTCCAGGCGCCGATCCTCGACCGGATCGCGCGCCGGTACGAGAAGAGGGGGCTCGTGGTGCTCGGCGTCAACGTGGATGACCCGCCCCACGTGGCCAGCGAATACGCCCTCAAGAAGGGCCTCTCGTATCCGATCCTCATCGACGACGCGAAGGAAGCGTCGGTCCGTTACGGGGTGGACAAGCTGCCGAGCCTCGTGGTGATCGACCGGCAGGGGAACGTCGCGGCGTACCTGACCGGCGTCGTGGACGAGGCGAGCCTCTCCGAGATCGTCGCTGCGACCCTCTGACCTCGCCCACGTGACACAGCGCTCCCGTCCCTTGCGCCTCGCGCTCGCGGCGCTCGCCGCGCTCGCCGCGGCCATGCCGGCCTGCTCCTGCGGCGACGCCGATCGCGGCCGCGACGACGCCGCCGCGCCGCCTGCGGCGGGCCCCTCCGCGCCCGCGTCCGGCCCTGCGGCCTCCG
>JAICEP010000679.1 GCA_025924095.1 Sorangium sp. | reverse complement strand
GGAGCAGGTCCGCGCGGGTCGAGCCCTCGCATCGGGCGAGCCGGCGGGAGGCGCGGTGGACCAGCAGAGCCTCGGCGGGGCGGCGGAGTCGCTCGCGGGGGTCCTCTCGCCCCGAGCGGCGGGGTGGCTCCGGCAGCGCGGCGCCGTGCGCGATCCCGGTCGCGTCATGGCGCCGGAGGTCCTCCGCGAGCACCTCGCGCGCCGGGGGCTGACGGAAGTGGCGGCCCTGCTGCGGTTCGAGGAGGTCTTCGGCGGCGTCTGTGTCCCGTCGGCGGAGGGAGAGGCGCTGTGGTTCGGGATCGGGCTGGAGATCGAGCGCGGCGTGCGCCCGCGGGCGGGGCGGGCGGCGATGGGCGATTTCCCGCAGGGAACGTACTGGATGGACGCGCGCGGTCGGGTTGTGGTCGACGACGGGGTGGTGGAGCCGTTCGTCCTGGCCGAGGACGCGCGGCGCCTCTTCGAGCGGTTCGCGATCGGGCAGGAGTATCCGATGGCCGCCTTCAGCTGGCCCGGGCGCGTCGCCGTGGAGATGACGGTCGATGTCGCGGCTGAGCTCGCCGCGGCGATGGGCGCCGAGCGCGTGGACGAGCTCAGCGACGCCTGTCAGGCGGTGTTCCAGAAGGGCGATCTCGCGATCTGGTCTCCGCCTGCGTTCGCGGAGATGAGCGTGGCGCCGTGCACCGCGGTGGCGAGCGACATCGAGAGCGTGCGTGCGCTCGTCGCGGCGGTGCGCGAGCGATTCCCCGATCTCGGCCTGAGCGTGCGCGTCGGCGGGGCGCAGGGCGAGGAGCCCAGCGGCGCGCCGGCGCCCGAGATGCCGGCCGGCGTCCCGTATGAGCGGTGGGACGACGGCGGTGCGACCGGCGCGGTCGCGCTCTCGGACGACGGGGGCGTCGTACAATGGATCGCGTCGGGCGACGAGGTCATCGTGGAGCAGATCACCCGCGATGGATTCCGCAGGATCCGTTTCGGGCGCGCTGAACCGTGATTGGCGTCGACGGTGGCGGGCTGGCGGTGCGTGGTCAGACGTCTGGCGGTGCGTGGCCAGACGTCTGGCCGCGGCACGCTCAGACCATCGGCTGCAGAGGATGCGTCGAATTCCAAACGCATCGCGCTGACAGCAAGTAAGCGCTCATCGAAGCGCCGTTGTGCCCGCGGAGCGTGCCTTTTTGTTGGTCTTGTCCGCGCGGCATGTCAGCGTGCGCCCGCCATGCGACACCGATTCGATCGGCTGGCAAAGGACATCGCTCAAGAGGGGCTCACGCCGACAGGCAAGGTGGTGACCGACGCGGAGGTCGCCGGAGATGCGCAGCGTGCGGACGTGTGGTACGAGCCCGATCCGGCGCGCGCGTCGGGACGAGAGCGGCTTGGGCTCCTCGGCCGCCTCGCGGCGACGGCGTGCACCATCGAGGCCTACAGCGACACGCCGAGCGCCGAGGAGGCGCGCGCGTGCGTGGAGAAGCACCTCGCCGTATGGCGAAGCTGCGGGGCCCGCGATCGCGCGGCAGAGCCCCCGTTCCTGTGGATATTGTCGACCGGCCGCCCCACGGCCGTGCTCGACGGCCTGCGTTCGGAGGCGATGGCCGGCTGGCCCGCGGGCGTGTACGAAGGCCCGCGCCTGCTGCGGACCGCCGTCGTCGTGCTCGCCGAGCTACCCCGCGTGCGCTCGACCTTGCTGATCCGGCTGATGGGCGGTGGGCGCGTGCTGCGAGAGGCGATCGACGATTTCCGCCAGTTGCCGGAGGATGCGCCGGAGCGGGCCATCGCGCTCGGTCCTCTGCTACGCTTCCGCGCGGAGGTCGCCAAGCGCGGGCCGGCGACGCCGGAGGAAGAGGAGTTCGTGATGACCACCCAGGAGCTCGTCGAGCAGTTCATCGAGCAGGGACGCACGCAGGGCATGGCGCAGGGGATCGCGCAGGGAGCCATCGAGCTGTACGAAGCTCGCTTCGGCCCGATGCCGCCGTCGCTGCGCTCCGCCGTCGAAGCCATGAGCGACCTGCCGACGCTGCGGACATGGCTCGTCCTTGTCGGCACCGGGACGCGCGAGGAGGTGCACGACGCCCTCACCGCCGCTCCCGCCGGGCGTTCGTCCTGACCCCCTCGCCGGCGCCCCGCGCGCCGCCACGCTCGCTGCGAGGTGACGGCGCGTCCCCGCGCGGCTAAGCTCTCGCCCGTGCCGAGCCCCCGGAAAATGAACCCCCTGCGCCGCCTGCCCGTGCTCGCGATCGCAGCGCTGGCGGCGATCGCCGGTCCCGCCTGCGTCAGCAAGCCGACGATGCAGCTCGATCACGCCGAGATCACCGGCATCCGCATCGCCTTCCCGCCGAGCCTCGGCGTCCTGATGACCGTGGTCGTCAACGTCCACAACCCGAACTCGTACGACGTCGCCGTGCGCGCCGTCCGCGGTCAGGTCGTGCTCGCCGGCCGCTACACGATGCCGGTCGACTTCCGCGCCAGCGGCGACGGGGTCTGGCTCCCCTCCGACCGCACGACCCAGGTCCGCGTCCCCGTCAGCCTCCCCGTCGATCTCGGCTTCCAGCTGGTCCGCGAGTCGTTCTCCTCGCCCGTCATCCCGTACCGCTTCAGCGGCCGCGCGGACGTCACGGCCACGCGCACCTTCCGGCTCGAGGCAGACGATTACTCGGTCGACGACCACGGCGTCGTCTCCCGCCAGCAGATCGAGGCCGCCCTCGGCATCCTGCGATAGGCTCCGCGGCGCGCCGGGCGCCGAGACCCGCAAGACACGCTCTCCTGGAGGATGTCAGTCCACTTCGGGCCCGTACGGGCACGTACGGAGCATGGATGTCACCGTGGATGACGCCGAGCCGCAGTGCGATGCGTAGCGCGCCGGCCGCGTAGCGCGAGGACGGACGTGGGCTCGCACGCCGGCGAGGAACAGGCGCCTGGGCCCCTGCCATCTCCCGGTGGTGGCGTCCGCCCTCAGGTGGAGGCTCCAGCCTCCACGGCGCGCGACGCGTCTCGACGCACGGGTGCCGCGCGGGACATCTCGCACGATACGCGCTCCCCTCAGCGGCGGTGTTCCGCGCCACCAGGCAGCGCCGGAGCACCGGCGCGATCCCGGCCCGTCCAGGGGCCGAGGCGCGGCGTTCGGCGAGGGGATCACCGAAAGTGCGGCTTTGCGCCAGGTTGCGCCGTCCTCGCAAGAGTCGTCGTACAGGCTTGACTTGATGGCCCCGCTGGTTCCGAGGCGCGTCTGCCGGCAGGCTGCGGCGTTGGCCGCCGACTTGCTTTGAGTCGCTCCCGGCCCCGGTCGCCGCCGCACCACCCCGCGCGCCAGCGCGGCTCGCGCGGAGGCGCCGTCCACACGCCGCACAGGTCCCTTCGCAGCATCGGAATCAGAATCGGAATCGGCTACGGAACGTGAGAGACGTGAATCACGCCCTTTCGTCGTGATGAGGAGCGTTCATGGTGGATGACTGTCAACCCGGTTTTCTTGCGATCGATCCGGAGATGCGGCGCCTGCGGGACGCCCTGGAGACGGTGGCTCCCACGCCGCTGCCGGTCCTGATCCTCGGCGAGACGGGGACGGGGAAAGAGGTCGTGGCGGAGTGGATCGCCGGCATGTCGCGGCACCCGCGCGAGCGGTTCGTGAAGGTCAACTGCGCGAGCCTGTCGGAGTCGCTCGTCGAGAGCGAGCTCTTCGGCCACGAGCGCGGCGCGTTCACCGGGGCGGTGGCGCCGCGCGAAGGGCTGTTCGAGGCCGCCCACGAGGGCACGCTCTTCCTCGACGAGGTCGGGGAGCTGTCCCCGCGCACGCAGGCGAAGCTCCTCCGCACGCTGGAGTACGGCGAGATCGTCCGCGTCGGGAGCACGCGCCCGCGGCGCGTGGACGTCCGGGTGATCGCGGCGACGCACCGCGATCTCGAGCAGATGGTGAGTGACGGGGACTTCCGCCAGGACCTCTACTTCCGCCTCAACGCGATCACGCTGCGGATCCCGCCGCTCCGGGCCCGCACCACCGAGATCCTCCCGCTCGCGGAGCTCTTCGCGGCGCGCCTCTCGCGCCGGCTCGGGCGCCCGGCGCCGCGGCTCGCGCCCGAGGCGACGGCCGCGCTGCTCGCGCACACCTGGCCGGGGAACATCCGGGAGCTGCGCCACGTGCTCGAGCGCGCGGTGGTCATGTCCAAGGGGGAGCCGATCCTCGCGGACCACCTGATGCTGGAGGCGCCGCGCGCCCAGGTCGAGGCCGGGATCAGGGGCGACCTGCGCTCGTTCGAGCGGGACCGCATCGTCGCCGCGCTCGACAGGACCCGCCAGAACCAGACGCGCGCCGCCGAGCTGCTCGGCGTGTCGCGGCGCACGCTCACCAACAAGCTCAATACGTACGGCATCGCGCGACCCCGGAAGAAGGTCGCGCTGGAGGAGTGCTGACGTGGCCTCGCCGTTCTTCCGTACGATGCGATCGCTCGAGCGCGACGCG
>JAICEP010000678.1 GCA_025924095.1 Sorangium sp. | reverse complement strand
GGACCCGAGCGCCGCGGATCGCGGCGCGCCTGAGGAGAGCGCGTCGGCCGGCGAGGGCGCGCCTGAGGAGAGCGCGTCGGCCGGCGAGGGCGCGCCTGAGGAGAGCGCGCCGCCCAGGCCGCCCGCCGTCGCCCCGAAGCCGCCGGCCGAGGGCCGCCTCCGGCGCGTGGGGCGCTGGATCAAGGAGCGCTACTGCACCATCGACGTCCGCACGCTCGGCCTGTTCAGGCTGGTGCTCGGCTTCCTCCTGGCGAGCGACTGCGTGCGCCACTGGGCCGAGGCGAGCTGGATCTACAGCAACGACGGGGTGCTCACCAACCACTACCACCTCTTCCACCCGAGCAGCGGATTCAACTTCAGCCTGTATCACGCGTTCTCGTCGATAGAAGAGGTCCACGTCGCGTTCGCGCTCTCGCTCTTCTGCTTCCTCTGCTTCTTCGTCGGCTGGCACACGCGGCTGTTCTCGATACTCTCCTTTCTCCTCGTGACGAGCAGGGACAACCGCGTTGTCCTGATCGAGAACGGCGGCTATGTCGTCGTGAACCTCATCGCCTGCTGGGCGATGTTCATGCCGACCGGCAGGCGCTTCTCGGTCGACGCGCTGATCCGCTCCTTCCGCGAGAGGCGGGAGCGAACGGCCGCGGATCTCGCGGACAGGAGCCGCCCCGCGTGGGCCGAGCGCCCGTATGTCTCGGGGATCGTGCTCCTCGCGATCCTCAACCTGGCGACCATCTATTATTTCAACGTCGTCAACAAGTCGGGCCAGATCTGGCGTCGCGGCGAGACGGTGCATTACGTGCTGCACCTCGACCGCATGGTGACGGGGCTCGCGGTCGCCGCGCGGGAGTACATCCCTCTCTGGGGGAAGCGGGGGCTCACCTGGGGAGTCCTCGTGGTCGAGGCGCTGCTCGTGACCTGGATCCTCTCGCCCTACGGCCGCCGCTTCACGCGCGCGCTGGCGATGCTGACGATGTGGGGCCTGCACGGCTCGTTCGGGGTGATGATGCGCCTCGGCCCCTTCTCGTGGTTCATGATCGGCTGGTCGTTCCTGCTGCCGACGTCGCAGCACTGGGACGCTCTGGAGCGGTGGTATCGCCGCCGCGCGGCGCCGAGGGTCGTCGTCTATGACGGCAGCTCGCCGCTCGCCTTCGCGTTCATGCGGCTCCTTGTCCGGCTCGACGGCCTCGAGCTGCTCCGGTTCGAGGAGGCGCGCGCGGCGGTGGCCGCGGAGGCGGAGGCGGCCGGGGGAGGGGAGCCCCGGCCGGAGCTCTTCGAGGTGCGCGATGCGAGCGACGTCGCGCACGCCCGGGTGTTCCGGGGCGCCGCGGCGCTGCGCGAGATCCTGCAGGCGCTCCCCGGAGGCCGCTTTGCGCGCCCGCTGGTCTGGGTGCTTTGCCTCGGCGCGCCCGGCGCGCTGCTCGCGCTCGCATCGCGGCGGCGCGACGCGATCGCGAGGTTCTTCGGCCTGACGCGGCCGCCGCGCGCGAGGGCGGCCGCGGCGGAGGGCCCGTCGCCGCTCTCGGAGAAGCTCGCGCGCGGCCGGGTGATCGCGCGGGAGGCGCTGGTCGCGTACCTCGGGCTCTGCGCCGTGAGCCAGGCCATCAACGAGAACAAGAGCGTGCCGGCCTTTCTCAAGCATCCCCAGCCGAAGATCGTGCAGGCGACGATCGTCTATCCGCGTCTCCTCCAGGGGTGGGGGATGTTCGCGCCGAATCCGATCACGGAAGACGGGTCGATCAGCGTCGACGCGATCACCGTCGAGGGTCGGCACGTGGATCCGTTCACGGGGCTCACGCCCGATCTCGATCTCTCCGACGCGCGGGGGCTCGGGCTCGGGCAGATCCAGCAGGACTATTTCAACCGGATCCGGCTCGACCGGAACAAGGCATTCCGCAAGCCCGGGCTCCAGGACTACCTGCTCAGGTACCATGAGCGCACCGGGCGGCCGGAGGACGAGATCGTCGCGTTCGATGTCTACTGGGTGCGGGATCAGTGCCCGAAGCCGGGGGAGAGCGCGGCGTACAAGAACGAGGCGATCCCGATACTGTCGTACAGGAAGCCGGGGTATCGGCCGCTTCCAGGGCTGCCGCGGCTGCCCCCGGCGCGGAAGGAAGAGAGCGCGGGGAACTAGCCGCCGCGGCTGCACAGCAGGCCTCGGCGCCGGCGCACCTCGCGCCGCAGGCGCAGCCGGTCGCGGCGTACGCGCCCGCCTGGCAGCGCACCTCGATCGGCCGCGCGACCTGAGCGGGGCTCGGTGGAGCCGCCTGACCGCGGCGCCGTCCCTCGCGTGGTAGCCTCCCCCCGTGAAGCTCTCGTTCAACACCGCCGGCCCCTGCATTCCCGGCGAGCACTACATGCTTCCGCCCGAGCGCCGCCTCGGGCCAGTGCTCGACCGGATCGACGAACGCAAGTACTTCACGCTCCACGCCGGTCGCCAGACGGGCAAGACCACCAGCGCCCGCTGGCTCGTCGAGCACCTGAACCGCGAAGGCGGCTCCCGCGCCGTCTGGGTCGACGTCCAGATCGCCCGCGAGGAGCCCGACCCATCCAAGGCCTTCGAGGCCGTCCTCTATGCCCTGGACACCGCGGTCGACCGCGATCTGCCCGACCTCGGCCGCCCCGCGGACGACGTCCACCGCGTCGATCCCGCGAGCACCTTCGTTCTGCGCTACCTGCGGGATCTCGCGGCGCGCAGCGACAAACCGCTGGTCGTGCTCTTCGACGAGGCGGACGGGCTCGTGGGCGCGACGATGGTCTCGTTCCTGACCCAGCTCCGGCAGGGTTACCTCGACCGGAGCCGGACTCCGTTTCCCTCCAGCGTGGCCCTCATCGGCCAGCGCCAGGTGCGCGACTACGCGCTTGCCATGGAGGAGCGGCGTGCTGTCGCATGGCTGGGCACGACATCGCCATTCAACATCACCTCCGAGGCGATGACGCTGGGCCCCTTCACCGAGGCCGAGGTCACCGAGCTGCTCGCGCAGCACACCGCCACGACAGGACAGCGCTTCGAGCCCGAGGCGGTGCGGCGGATCTGGGAGCTGGGACAGGGCCACCCGTGGCTGACCAATGCAATGGCCGACCAGATCGTCCGCCGCGACGTGCGGGATCGCGGCGTCCCGATCACGCCCGCTCACGTCGACGCGGCCAAGGAGACCCTCATCCTGGAGCGCCGCTCCCACATCGACTCGCTCGTCGCCCGCCTGCGCGAGCCGCGGGTGCGGCGCGTGCTCGATCCCATGCTGGCCGGCGGGCAGACAGCCAGCGACGTGCTCGACGACGATTTCTCCTACGTCCTCGGCCTGGGCCTGATCCGCTTCCACGGCGGACGCTTCGAGATCGCGAACCCCATCTATCGCGAGGTCGTCCCCCGCGCGCTGACGTTCATCCGCCAGGCGCAGATCCCGGCCGAGCCCGCCGCTTACGTCCGCCCGGACGGCTCGCTCGACATGGGCAAGCTCTTCACCGATTGGCAGGCATTCTGGCGCAAGGACGGCCACCTCGCCGCCGAGGGGTTCGGCTACCGCGAGGCCGGGCCGCACCTGATGCTGATGGCGTTCTTGCAACGGGTCGTGAACGGCGGGGGACGGGTGGAGCGCGAGTACGGGCTCGGGCGCGGTGCGCTCGATCTGATGATCTGCTGGCGCGAGGAGCGCCACGCCATCGAGGTGAAGGTCCGCCGCGACACCGAGACCGAGATCGACGCGCTCGACCAGGTGGCGCGGTACCTCGATCACGCGGGGCTCGGCGATGGATGGCTCGTGATGTTCGACCTGCGCAAGGAACGGTCGTGGGCAGAGAAGCTGTTCGTGCGCGAGGTAGCGTACGAGGGGAAGACCGTGAGGCTCGTGGGGTGCTGAGCGCGCGGTGAGGGCCCCCGGAGAGGGTGACCGCGACCCGATCCAGGTCCGAGGGTCGTCCCGGGACTGGACCCCCGGGATCGTCGCCTCTACCCTCGGTGTCGTCATGCGTTCGTGACCTGTGCGTCACCGAAATGTCGCCGTCGTCCTCGGGACGACACGGTGGCTCGCGCGGGCGCGGCGGGGCGATCGAGGTGTCCAGCGATGAAGAGAGAGCCGAGCGTCAACGGAGTCAGGTTCGTGGCCCCCGGCCCGGGCCCCTGGGAGATCGAGCGGGCGCATTTCCTGCGGCCGGTCACCCGGTTCGCTGTCGAGCCGTTCACGCGCGGGATGCCGAGGGGCTTCGCCGAGGGCTCGGCGCGCTACGGGCTCCTGATGAGCCACCTCAAGCCAGCCGTCGTCAACGGCTTCATGTACTCGCAGCCCGTGATGCACGGCGCGTCCGAGGGGGCGAGCGCGACGCCGCCGAAGCCCGTGCTGTGGCTCCTCCTGCGCCTGCACCCGCGCATGCGCGCGCGCATCCGGCAGTGCCGCCGGGCGTTCGAGGAGAAGCTGTGGCGCGAGGACCTCGACCGGTGGGACCGCGTC
>JAICEP010000677.1 GCA_025924095.1 Sorangium sp. | reverse complement strand
GCGGCGGTGAACGGGCCGTCGGAGACGGTGGTGTCCGGGGCGCGCGGCGCGGTGACGGCGGTGGTGGAGGCGCTGGGGGCGCGCGGGGTCAAGAGCCGGTGGCTGAACGTATCGCACGCGTTCCACTCGCCGCTGATGGCGCCGATGGTGGAGGCGTTCGAGCGGGCGGCGTCGCAGGTAACGATGGTGGCGCCGCAGCGGAAGCTCATCGCGAACGTGACGGGGAGGGCGGCGCGGGAGGAGGTCACGCAGGCGTCGTACTGGGCGAGCCATGTGCGCGCGCCGGTGCGGTTCCTGGAGGGGATACGGGCGCTGCACGAGGCGGGGGCGGAAGCGTTCGTGGAGGTGGGGCCGAGCCCAGTGCTCTCGGCGATGGGGCGGCGGTGCGTGCCGGAGGGCTCGGGGGTGTGGCTGCCGTCGCTGCGGCCGAAGCGCTCGGATTGCGCGCAGATGATGGAGAGCCTGGGAGCGCTGTACGTGCGAGGCGCGAAGGTGGACTTCGCGGGCTTCGACCGCGACCGGGCCCGGCGCAAGCTCGTGCTGCCCACCTACCCCTTCCAGCGCGAGCGCTGCTGGATCGAGCCGCCGCCGCGGTCGCAGCCCGCGCAGAGCGAAGGTCCGGGGGGCGGGCACCCGCTCCTCGGGCGGCGGCTCCACTCGCCGGCGCTGCGGGAGATCCTCTTCGAGGCCCGATACGATCCCCGGTCGAATTCGCTGCTGAACGATCACTGGGTGCAGGGCATGGCGATCGTCTCGGGCACCACGGAGATCGCGACGGTGCTGGACGCCGCGATCCGGAGCCTCGGCCCCGGGCCGTACGCGCTGGAGGACGTCTTCTTTGCCCAGCCGATCATCCTGGCCCCGGAGCGCCCGCGCAACGTTCAGGTCGTCCTCTCCGCGGACGAATCTGGAGAGCGCACTTTCCGGGTCTTCAGCCACGATGCGGCCGAGGAAGAGCCGGAGTGGACCCTGCACGTGACCGGCAAGCTCCGCGCGGCGGCCGATGCGACCGCCGCGGCGCCGCCGTCGCGGGACGACGTGCGGGGGCGCTGCCGAGAGTCGATGTCCGGAGAGGCGTTCTACGGGGATCTGATCGGGCGCTTCGGCTTCGAGTTCGGGCCCTCCTTCCGCTGGATCGAGGAGATCTGGCGGCGTGACGGAGAGGCGCTGTGCCGGATGCGGCTCCCGGAGGTGAGCGACGGTGTAGACGCCTATGGTTTCCACCCCGGGCTGCTCGACGCCTGCTTTCAGCTCGCGATGGCCGCGGTCTCCCGCGTCAAAGTGGGCGTCCCCCTCGGGATCGAGCGCTTCGTCTTTCATGGCCCGCCCCGCGATCGCCTGTGGAGCCACGTCACGCTGCGCGGCCCCGACGACGCCCAGGCCGAGGTCGTGAGCGGCGACGTCTGCATCGTCGACGACGCTGGGCGGGTCGTCGCGGAGATGATCGGCTTCCGCGGCCGGCCGGCGACGCGCGACACCCTGCTCCGCACCGGAGGAGAATCGGAGCGCGCCCGCGACTGGCGGTACGATCTCGCGTGGCGGCCGAAGGCGCGTGGGCGCCCGGCGCCGGGCCGCGCTGGCTCGGGGCCGGGCCGCTGGCTGATCCTCGGCGACGGCCAGGGCGTCGGCGCCGCCCTCGCGCGGCGCTTGACGGAGCGCGGCGACGATGCGGTCGTGGCGCCGGCAGACGCTCGCGAGGCCCTCTCGGACGCGACCCGCGCGCAGGCCTGGCTGGGGGATCTGGCCTCTTCGCCTGGTCGGACATGGCGCGGTGTGGTGCACCTCTCGGGCCTCGACGGCGCGACGCCGGAGGCGGCCGGCGCACCCTCCGCGAGCCTGCTCCACCTCGCGCAGGCGCTGTCCCGCCGTGGGGACATGGGACGCCTGTGGGTTGTGACCCGGCGCTGCCAGCCCGTCGCCTGCGCGCCGGACGAGGCGTCGCTCGGCGTCGCGCCGCTCTGGGGGCTCGGCCGGGTCATCGCTCTCGAGCATCCGGAGCGCTGGGGCGGCCTCGTCGACCTGGGGCCCGAGATCGCGCCCGAGCAGGAGGCCGCGCTGCTCTGCGACGAGATCGAGGAGCCCGACGGCGAAGATCAGATCGCGCTGCGGGGCAAAGAGCGGTTCGTGGCGCGCCTCGCGCGCGGCGCGGCCGGTGAGGAGGTGGCGGGGACAGCGCTCGACGGCGGCGCGGCCTACCTGATCACCGGCGGCCTCGGCGCGCTCGGCCTGCACGTGGCACGGTGGATGGTCGAGCGCGGCGCGCGGCAGCTTTACCTCATCGGGCGGCGCGAGGCGCTGGAGCCGGCGCAGGCCGCGCTGCGCGAGCTCGCAGACGCGGGAGCAGAGGTCGTACCGATGCAGGCCGATGTGGCCGACGATGCGGCGCTCGGCCGGGTGCTGGACACGATCTCCGCCAGCGGTCGTCCGCTGCGCGGCGTGGTGCACGCCGCCGGCGTGCTCGACGATGGCGTGCTGGAGCAGCAGAGCGCGGAGCGCCTCGCGCGGGTGATGGCGCCGAAGATCGCGGGCGCGTGGAATCTGCACCGCCGCACGCGGGCGCTCGATCTCGATCTGTTCGTGCTCTTCTCCTCGGGCGCGTCGCTGCTGGGGGCGCCCGGGCAAGGCAACTACGCGGCGGCGAACGCCTTCCTCGACGCCCTTGCGCACCACCGCCGGGCCCTGGGGCTCGCGGGGCTCAGCATCAACTGGGGCGCCTGGGCCGGCGCCGGGATGGCGGGCGGCGTGAAGGTGTCCGCGCAGCGACGTCAGGCCGCCCGCGGCGTGGGAGCGATCCCGCCGGCGGAGGGGCTCCGGTGGCTCGATCGGCTCCTGGCCGAGGGCGCGACCCAGGCCGCGGTGCTGCCTGTGACCAGGTGGTCACAGGACCTCGAGCCGTACCCTGCCGGAGCGCCCCCTGTGCTGGCCGAGCTCGTTCGCGAGGATCGCCGCGACGGCGCGGCCGACGCGGATCGCGACGATCTCCGCCGAAGGCTCGCAGAGGCTCCGGCGCCCGCGCGCCGCGGGCTGATCGACGCCTTTGTGAGGGAGCAGGTCGCCGCGATCCTCGGGCTCGGGCCCACACACCCGCTCGAGATCCGGCAGCGGCTCTTCGATCTGGGGCTCGACTCGCTGATGGCCGTCGAGCTCCGAGGCCGCCTCCAGCGCCACGTGGGCCGCGCGCTCCCCTCGACGCTGCTGTTCGACTACTCGACGGTCGAGGCGCTGACCGGCTACCTGGCCGACGAGGTGCTTGCGATCCCGGTCGCCCCGGCGCCTTCCGCTGTCGTGCCTGCCCCCGCGACCGACGAGCGGGGAGCGCGGCTCGAGAGGCTGAAGGAGATGTCCGAGGGCGAGCTTTCGGAGCTCCTGCTGGAGAAGCTCGATGCGATCAAGAAGAGGTTGAAGTGAGCCAGAGCAAGCAGGACCAAAGCACGGCGCTGCTCAGCGCGCTCGTCGTCATCGAGGAGCTGGAGGCGCGGCTCGCGTCCTTCGAGCGCACGCGGACCGAGCCCGTCGCCGTGATCGGGACGAGCTGCCGCATGCCTCTCGGCGCCGACAGCCCGGAGGCCTTCTGGGAGCTGCTCCGCGAGGGCGTGGACGCCACGAGCGACATCCCCTCCGACCGGTGGGACGTCGATGGTTTCTTCGATCCAGACCCCGAGCATCCGGGCAAGAGCTACGTCCGCCGGGGCAGCTTCCTGCGCTCCGTCGATCAGTTCGATCCATCCTTCTTCGGGATCTCGCCGCGCGAGGCGCAGAGCCTCGATCCCCAGCAGCGTCTGCTCCTCGAGGTGAGCTGGGAGGCGCTCGAGCGGGCAGGGCAATCCCCGGACGCCCTGTTCGGGAGTGCGACAGGCGTGTTCATCGGGATGATGAGCAACGACTACGCCCACCTGATCAACGCGGCGCAGGCGCGCGGCGGGAGCGACGGGTATACCGCGAGCGGGAACGAGTTCAGCTTCGCCGCGGGCCGCCTCTCGTACGTGCTCGGCCTGCAGGGCCCTTCGATGGTGGTGACAACCGCGTGCTCGTCGTCGCTCGTGGCGATCCATCTGGCCTGCCAGAGCCTGCGAAACGGCGAGTGCCGCGTGGCCCTCGCCGGCGGCGTGAGCTTGATGCTGTCGCCCGATCCATGGGCCGCGCTCTCGCGGCTCCGGGCGCTGGCGCCGGACGGGCGTTGCAAGACGTTCGACGCGTCGGCGGACGGCTACGGCCGGGGCGAGGGGTGCGGGATGGTCGTGCTCAAGCGGCTGTCCGACGCGCTGACGGACGGCGACCCGATCGTGGCGGTGATCCGTGGCTCGGCGGTGAACCACGACGGGCCGAGCGGCGGGCTGACGGTGCCGAACGGGGTCGCGCAGCGGGCGTTGATCCGGCGGGCGCTTGCGGCGTCGGGGGTGGAAGCGTCGCAGGTGAGCTACATCGAGGCGCACGGCACGGGCACAT
>JAICEP010000676.1 GCA_025924095.1 Sorangium sp. | reverse complement strand
GGTGTCACGCGGCCATGACACCGCGCTGGCACGCGGTCATGACACCGCGCCGTCGCGCTGGTACACCGCCGTGACAGCGCCCGCTCAGCAGCTCAGCTCAGCGCCCCACGGTCCTCCAGCGGCGGCGGGCGTGAGCGCGACGCGTCGTGCGATCGAAGAGCGGCGCGCCGGGGTCGGGCAGGCTCGCGCGGGCGGGGGACCTCGGTCGAGCGAGCATCGTTCGGTCCAGCCGAACAATACTATGCCGAAAGTTTCGATTCACAGGACGCGAAATGGCCTTCATGCTGAGCGTGTCACGACGGGGGAGCGCCGGGCAGCGGCGCGGCGGTCCTTCATTGTGTCTTGCTTGATGTGGAGGGTGTGATGAAGCTCGAAAGACTCTTTAACGTGGTGGTCCTCGGTGGTGCGTCGCTCGGCCTCGGGGCGTGTGGGCAGCAGGCCGGCGGTGGGAGCGGCGGCGACGCGCCGGGGGCGGTGAGCGGGACAGGCGGCCATGGCGGCGAGGACGCGGCGGGCGGCTCGGGAGCCCAAGGCGGCGGCGGCGCGGGGGCGACGGCGGGCAGCGGCGGCGGCGCGACGAGCGGGACGGGGGGCGGCGCGGGCGGCCCGCAATGCACCGCCCTCGAGTTTCCCGGCGAGCCGAAAGATCCTTGCGGCTGCCCGTGCTGCTGGATGGACGGCTGCAACAACGACGAGCCTTGCTGCGCGGCGTTCTGCGAAGCTGCGAACGACGGCGTGGGGTGCTGCGGTGGCTGACGTGGATCGCGCGGCGGCGCGCGCCTCGGAGGCGCGGGTCTGGCGGCGGAGGGCGCGCGCCGAGCTCGAGGCCGCGTCGCGCATCTCGCGGCTCGGGGACGAGCTCGCGGCCGTGGGCGCCGTGGGCCCGGTCGTCACGATGGCGCGCGACGCGGCCTCCGACGAGCGGCGCCATGCAGAGCAATGCGCGGCGCTCGTGCGCGAGCTCGGCGGCGAGCCGGTTGCGCTCGGCCCGGCGCCTCCGGCGCGCGAGCTCGGGCCGCGCGGGCTCGGGGCTCGGGAGCGTGTCCTTTACGAGGTCGTCGCGATGTCGTGTATCACCGAGACGCTCAGCGCGGCGCTGCTCGGCGAGCTCGTCTCGCGGGCGGCCGATCCCGTCGTGCGGGAGAACATGCATCGCATCCTGCGCGACGAGATCGACCACGCGCGCCTCGGCTGGGCGCACCTCGCGGCCGAGCGGGAGCGCGGCGTCGGAGACGTGATCGGCGCGTATCTCCCGGCGATGCTCGCGGGCACCGTCGCCGCGGAGGTGCTCTTTTCGGCGGAGGCCGAGGATCCGGCGCAAGATGCGCTGTCGGGCCTCGGCGCGCTCGGACGCGGCGAGAGCAGGCGAATCTTCAGCGAGACGATGCGGCTCGTGGTTCTCCCGGGGCTACGGCGATTCGGCGTGGATACGGCGCGCGGGGAGGCGTGGCTCGCGGAGCATGAGGCTCGCCTTGGACCCACCGTGTGATCGGCGCGCAAGCGCGCCTGGGATCCCTGGGCGGCCTGCTCTTCGGATCGCGGGACTGGAGGGCGGCGCCTCTGGCACCGGCGGAGGCCGGCGCCGTCGCTCGGCTTGACGGGCGCGCCGCGACCAGCGATCCTCGCCGACATGCGATTCGCCGCGTTCGGGTTGATCCTGCTGCTCGCGGGCAACGCGCAGGCCGAGCCGATGGCGCCGGCCGCCCCCGTCGACGCCACCCGGCGCGACGTCGGCACCGGTCTCACCGTGGGTGGGCTTGCCCTGGGCGCCGCGGGAGCAGGCATGTACTTCCTCACCCGGCCGAGCGACGACGATCTCTGCGATTGCTCGTCTCGTGCGTGGGTCTTTCCCACCGTGCTCATGGGCCTCGGAGGCGCCATGGCCGCCACGGGCGTACCGCTCTGGATCACCGGTCAGATCACCATTGATCGCGCAAAGACGCAGGCTCAGCTCCAGATCGGCCCGCTCGGCGGTGGCGTTCGGTTGCTGTTCTGACGGTCCGATCCTCGGCGCCGCGGAGCTCGCGTTGCGCTGTCCTCTCGCTGGTTCGTGGCGCGGCGACCCGGGATTGCAGTCCACCCGGCTCTCGGCCAATCACCTCCAGTGATGGGCCTCGTCGGGGGCCTCGGCGGCGGATCTTCGGCGAGCAGGAACGAACGCCCACGATGACGGTACGAACCGGAGACGTCGACCCGCGAGCGCATTTCGAGCTTCCGCCCGCCACGTCCTTCCAGGCATCCTGCGCGCGATGAGCGACCGGCAGAAGCCCTTGCTGATGCCGCGGCCGGATCTCGGCCTGCGCGCGCTCCTCCCGTTATGGCGCGAGGCGTCTCACCGCGCGACGCGGTGGAGCGACGCCGTCGCGGGCGCCGCGGCCCTCGGCCCCTCGTTCGCGCTGGCCCTGCTCACCGCGCATCACGCCGGGCTGCCCCCTGCGGCGGCGCTGACCTGCGCTGTCGTCGGCAGCGCCGTTGTCGCGCTCCTCGGCGGCACGAGGCTCGGCCTCGCCGGACCGGGCCTCGCGATGGGCTTCGCGCTCGCCGACATCGCCCGCGACTACGGGCCGGCCACCCTCGCGTTCGCGGGCGCGATCTGCGGCCTCTTGCAGCTCCTCCTCGGCATGCTCGGGGTCGGCCGCTTCGCTCGCCTCGTGCCCCTGGGCGTCGTGCACGGCTTCGTGCTGGGCCTCGGCGCGCTGCTCGTCCTCCAGAGCCTGCCCGACGCGCTCGGCCTCGCGACGCCCACGGATCTCGACCCGCTGCGCGTGCTCGACCATATCGGCGCGCACCTCGGCGGCGCGCGCGCTCCGGCGCTCGCGATGGCCGTGTTCGCGGGCGCGGCCACGTGGCTGGGGGCCCGCTACGCGCGGCGCGCCCCTGTCGCGCTGCTCGCGATCGCGGCGTGCGCCGGGCTCACCCACCTCGCGAAGCTGGATCTCCCCACGCTGTCCGATATGGCCTTCGCGCTGCCGCTCGGTCCGTGGCCCAGCGAGCCCGCGCACGCCATGGCGCAGTTCGGTCGGGCCGCGCTCGTCCTCTTCGCGCTCGCCTCGATGGAGACGCTGCTCTCGGCGAGCGCCGAAGAGGAGCGCGTGCCCGGCGCCCGGCCTGACTTCGATCAGGAGATGATCGGCTACGGGCTCGCGAACATCCTCCTGTCGCTGCTCGGCAGCGTCCCGGCGGCCGGGTCGATCGCGCGCTCGTCCGTGGTGCGCGCCGCGGGCGGCCTCCACCGCGCCGCGGCGCTCTTTCATGCCCTCTTCGGCGCGGCGCTCGCCGCGGTCGTCCTCGTGGTCGATCGCCTCGTGCCGCTCGCCGCGCTGGCCGGCGTCGTCATCGCGATCGCCGTGCCGCTGCTCGACCTTCGGCCGCTCGTCGCCGTCTATCGCATCTCGCGCTCGGCGGCGGTGGTGCTCGTGGCGACCGCGCTCGTGATGCTCTTCGGCGGCATCCTGCGCGGGATCGAGGTCGGGCTCCTGGCGACGCTGGCGCTGGCTTTATGGCGCATCGCTCGTTTCCGCGCCGCGGTTCACCAGGGCAGCGCGGGCGCTCCGCACCAGGTCAACTTCAGCGGCCCCATCACGTTCCTCGTGGTGCTCGAGCTCGAAGCGACGCGCCGGCACCTCGCCACGCTCGACCCGACGGCGGGCGTGATCCTCGATATTCGCGGGGTGCACGTGATGGACCTGACCGGCTGCGAGCGCTTCCTCTCGCTCGTGGCCGACCTTGTCGTTCGCGGCGTTCGCGTCGTCGTGCTCGGCGCCTCCCCGGCCTGCCGCGACAAGCTGCTCGCGGCCGATCGCGGGGATCTCCTCGCCGGCCGCCTGGCCGTCACGGACCGCGACGTCGATGCGGTCCTCGGGCAAGCGCGCGCGTTCGGGATGCGCGCGCAGGTGGTCGCGAACCTCGAGCGGTTCCGGATCGAGGTGCGCGAGCATTACACGCCGCTCTTCGACCAGCTCGCTGACGGACAGCACCCGCACACGCTCTTCGTGACGTGCGTCGACAGCAGGATCACGCCTTCGATGCTCACGGGCACGCACCCGGGCGAGCTATTCATCGTGCGTGCCCTCGGCGCGATGGTGTCGCCCCCGAGCGAGTCGACGCGGCCGGGTGAGGGAGCGGCTGTCGAGTATGCGGTCGGCGTGCTGGGCGTGCGCAATATCGTGATCTGCGGGCACTCGTCCTGTGGCGCCGTCAAGGCCGCGAAGAGCGGGCATGTGCCTGACGAGCTGCCGACGCTCAAGCGCTGGCTCGTGGAGATCCCGGCGGCGTCGGGCGATCTGTCGGGGCACGCCGACGTGGATGACGCGGCGCGCGCCGTGACGGTGCGCCAGCTCGAGAATCTCCGGCAGTTTCCGCTGGTGCGCGAGCGGCTCGCGAGCGGTGAAATCGAGCTTCACGCCTGGTTTTATGACGTCGGTCAGGCCGAGCTCTTCGAATGGGACGAGG
>JAICEP010000675.1 GCA_025924095.1 Sorangium sp. | reverse complement strand
TCCGTGGGCGCGTCGGTCTTCAGGTCGATCTTCGGGCCTTGGGCTTCGCCGCGCAGCGCCTCGGCGAGCAGCTTCCGGCCGCGGTGCAGGCGGCTCATGACGGTGCCGACCGGGACGCCCAGCTGCGTCGCTGCGTCCTTGTAGGACATCTCCTCGAGGTCCACGAGCACGACAGTGTCGCGGAAGGTCGGCGGGAGCGTCGCGAGCGCGCGCCGCACGCCGGGCGACAGGAAGTGCACCTCGGCGCGGCGCTCCGGCGCGGTCCACGCGCACGGGTCGGTCGCGAGCACGTCGAGGGCGTTGCGCTCGCGGCGGCTGCGCCGGCAGCGGGTGATGAAGACGCTGAAGAGGATCTGATGCACCCACGCCCGCAGGTTGGTCCCTCGCTCGTAGCTCTCCGCGAACCGGATGGCGCGCTCCACCGTGTCCTGCACGAGATCCTCCGCCGTCGCGGGCGATCGGGAGAGCCGCAGGGCGCGGCCGAAGAGCTCCGGTGTCATTTCGACAAGGCCCCGGAGCAGCTCGTCGACCGCCGCCCGCGAGCCCTCGCCCGGTGCCGTCCGGGCCGCGCCGAGCAACGGCCCGCGCCCGGCCGCGCGTGTCACGCCGGGCGACAGCGGCGCTGGGTTCGGGGACCGGGCGGGGACATGGGCAGCGTGGACAAGCATGGCGGGACCTCCTGCGCATCGACCCTGGCAAGGCAGGTGCCACCGAGCGGACCGCGCGAAAGACGCGAAAAGCGCGGGATGGCGCGGGCGGAGGCACGCGGGGCGCGTGTCAAATCGACAGCAGGTCGCCGAGGCTCGTCAGAGTGGCGAGCCGACCCGCGGCGCGCGCAGGGCCGGCGGCCGCGCAGGAGCAACTCCCAGCTGGAGCCCTGATCGAGGGGCGTGCGATGCTCCTTGCCATGAAAAATGTCGCTGTTCTCGGATCTGGGATCGTCGGGCAGGTGCTGGCCGACGGGTTTCTCAAGCACGGTTACAAGGTGATGCGCGCCACGCGCGAGCCTTCCAAGCTCGCGAACTGGCAGGCGGACGCGGGGCCGAACGCTCGCGTGGGGACGTTCGCGGAGGCGGCGAAATTCGGGAGCATCGTGGTGCTCGCCGTGAAGGGGACCGCGGCGGAGCAGGCGGTCGATCTCGCGGGGGCCGGGGCGCTCGCGGGGAAGACGGTCATCGACGCGACCAACCCCATCGCGGACGAGCCGCCCGCCAACGGGGTGCTGAAGTTCTTCACGGGGCCGAACGAGTCGCTGCTCGAGAGGCTGGTGCGGCGCGCGCCCGACGCCCATTTCGTGAAGGCCTTCTCGTCGGTCGGCAGCGTGTGGATGGTCAATCCAGATTTCGACGGCGTCCGACCGACGATGTTCATCTGCGGCGACGACGCCGGCGCGAAGAAGGAAGTGGAGAGCATCCTCGACGCCTTCGGGTGGGAGGCCGAGGACATGGGGAGCGTGGAGGCGGCACGCGCGATCGAGCCGCTCTGCATGCTCTGGTGCATCCCCGGGCTGCTGCACAACCGGTGGACGCATGCGTTCAAGCTCCTGAGGAAGTAGCCGGCAGGGCGGCCGCCGCGCGCGCCCTCCGGCACGATGACGAGGCGGCCGGACCCTGAGCGCCGATCGGGTCGGCCGACGTAAGGGACATGGCGCGCCAGGGTGGAGCAGCGGAGACGCCGAGAGCGGCGGGCAAAGCGAGATAAGAGCGGGATTCGAGCGCTCACGGATTCGCTACCAGCGAAAAGCAGGGTCGGTGCGCGCAGCCCTTCCTCGCGTATCCCACGGTGACGGACGCCCATGGCCTCGCTGTTGCACCTCGGGCGTTCGAGGTTCGTCAGCGCTGCATCTGCACGCGGGCCTCGCTGGAAAGGGAGGGATCCTATGAGCACTCTTCGTGGAGCATGTCGTGCATTCCGGTCCGGTTTCGGGCTCGCCCTCGTGTCTGCATTCGCCCTCGTCGGCAGCTCCGGCTCGGCGATCGCCGACGACACGTCAACCGAGGACAGGATGGAGGTCCCCGACGCAGTGCCGGGATCCGTTCATTATTGTTCGATGGGTGGCGGATCGATCGGGGCCGTGCTGGTGGTCGACGGGAGCGGGATTTACTGCTCACGGCAGCCGGTGTCAGGCCTGGCGCCCGGCCAGCCGTCATGCCACGCCGTGGCGCGCGCGATCGGATGCAGCATCCGCTGATCGAGGCGCGCTCGGCGGCCCAGCGCCGGCGTGCGCCCGGCTGGCGCACCGACAGGTGGACCCCGTGAATCGCCGGGATCTGACCGGGAGGTGGGGAGATGGACTCCATGTCTCAATCCCCGACTCCCTGTCGGTCTCCCCAGGTTGCAAGCCGTTCGCCGCGCTGTCCTGAAGCGGTGCTCGGACGGGAAGGAGAGAAACCGCCAAGGCGCCAAGGACGCCAGGAGAAGAGATCTTTTCCGGGTTCTCGCGGCGTCCTTGGCGGCTTTCTTCGTCCGCGTCGCGGCGACGCCTCCGAGCACACCGCGCCAGTCTAGGTCTGGCCGGACAGCGGATCGCCTCCGGCGGCGAGCGTGGCGATCAGGCCGGGGACGAGCTCGGCGAGCTCGCTCGCGAGCAGCCCCCGATCGCTGCCCGTCTGCGCGCTCCACACGTCCCCGGCGAGCGCGTGGATCAGCACCCCCGCGCTCGCGGCGGCGGAGGGCTCCATCGAGCACAGGAGGGCCGCGATCATCCCGGTCAGGACGTCGCCCGAGCCGGCGGTGGCGAGCGCCGGGTTGCCCGCCATGCAGATGAGCATGCGGCCATCCGGGAGCGCGATGACCGTGCGCGCCCCCTTCAGCAAGACGATCGCCCGGGTCAGCGCCACCGCCTCGCGCACCGCGCCGAAGCGGTCCTCCTCGACGGCCCGCGCGCTCCGGCCCAGCAGCCGGCCGAGCTCGCCGGAGTGCGGCGTCAGGATGAGGCTCCCGCGCGCGGTCGCGAGCGCCTCGGGGCGGCCGGCGAAGTGCGTCAGGGCGTCCGCGTCGACGACCTTCAGGCCGTCCCAGCCGAGCACGACGTGATCCACCGCGGCCCGCGCCCGCTCGTCGAGGCCGAGGCCCGGGCCGATCGCGACCGCCCGCCGCCCGGCGAGCGCGCCGTCGAGCGACGCCGCGATGCAGGCCGGATCGATCGCGGTCGTCATCAGCTCCACGACGCGCGACTCCATCGCGGGCGCGGCGTCGGCCCAGGTGCAGATCGTCACGAGGCCCGCGCCCGTGCGCATCGCCGCGCGCGCCGTCAGCAGCGCGGCGCCGAGCTTGCCGGAAGAGCCGGCGATCACGAGCACGTTGCCCGCCTGGTGCTTGTAGACGCTCGCCTCGCGCGGGCGCAACGAGGCGCCGATCGTCTCCTTGCGGATGACCTCCGCGACGTGCCCCACCTCGGCGAGGATCGGCCGGTCCGGGACGCCGAGATCGACCACGTGGACGTTGCCCGCGAGCCGCGCGCCCTCGGGCGTGAGCAGGCCGATCTTGAGGTGGCCGAACGTGACGGTCTCGTCGGCCTGCACCGCGGCGCCGAGCGGCGCGCCGCTGTCGGCGTCGAGGCCCGAGGGCACGTCGAGCGCGATGCAGAGGCAGGTCACGGTGTTGAGGACGCCGATGACGTCGGCGAGGTGGCCCTCGATGGGGCGAGCGAGGCCCGTGCCGAAGATCGCGTCGACCACGAGGTCGGCCTCCGCGAGCGCGGCCTCGAGCGGGGCGAGCGACGCGCCCGGGGGGAGCTCGGTCAGCGCGCCGCCGAGGTCGACGTACGCGTCGTGGTTGATGCGGCTGTCGCCGGTGACCTTCTCGGACGGGGCGGTCAGAAAGACCTGGACCTCGGCGCCGCGGGCGAGGAGGTGGCGCGCCACGACGAAGCCGTCGCCGCCGTTGTTGCCGGCGCCGCAGACGACGACGACGCGGGCGTGGAGCGGGTACGTCGCGGGCTGGCCAGGGCTCGGGACGTGCCGCACCGGGACCGAGCGGACCCGCGCGGCGCGGGCATCGTCGGCGTCGCGGCGGCCGTTCGGCGGCGGCGGGCGGCTCGCGGAGCGAGGGCCGCCTCCGGAGGGCAACGTCGCCGGCCAGCGCGCCCGCGCGGGCGCCTGGCCGGGCGCGGGCAGGTGCGGCGCGGGGCGCGCGGCGTGGCCGGGGAGCCCGGCGGCGCCGGCCTGTGCGGCGCTGCGCGCCTCGATGATCGCCGAGATGACGTCGGCGGCGCCGCGGCCCGCGTTCTCCATGAGGACCACGCCGGGGACGTGGCAATGGTGGATCGCGTGCTTGTCGAAGGCGCGCATCTGCGCGCGCGAGAGGACCGGAATCACGAGCGCTCTTTCCCTTCGTCGTCCAGGCGGGATCGGCCTTCGCCGTCCTCGTCATTCGTGGTCGGGGATCGGCCTTCGCCGTCCTCGTCATTCGTGGTCGGGGATCGGCCTTCGCCGTCCCCTTCCAGGATCACCACCGCCGCCGCC
>JAICEP010000674.1 GCA_025924095.1 Sorangium sp. | reverse complement strand
GATCGCCGCGGCCGGCCTCGCGCGCTACGTCGACGCGTACATCGATCGGAGGGCGTTCTCGGTCGTCGAGGCGCGGCCGGTGCTCGAGCGCGCGCGCGCGCTGGGGCTCGGCGTGCGCCTGCACGTCGGGCAGTTCGCGGACGTGGGCGGCGCCGAGCTCGCGGCCGAGCTCGGCGCCGCGTCGGCGGATCACCTGGAGCACGTCGCGCCCGGGGGCATCGCGGCGCTCGCCCAGGCGGGCGTCGCCGCCGCGCTGCTGCCCGTGGCGAGCTTCACGCTGCGGCAGGAGCCGCCGCCGGTCACCGCGCTCCGGGCCGCCGGCGTCCCGCTCCTCGTGGGCAGCGACGCGAACCCCGGCACGGCGCCGACCGAGAGCCTGCCGCTCGCGCTCGCGCTCGCGGTGCGGCTCTACGGCCTCACGGTCGCCGAGGCGATCCTGGGCGCGACGCGCGAGGCGGCGCGCGCGCTGGGGCTCGGCGGCGTGTGCGGCGCCGTGCGGCCGGGGCTCCGCGCCGACCTCGCCGTCTGGGACCTGCCGCACGAGAACGCGATCGTGCAGCCCTGGGGCGCGCCGCGCGCGCTGGCCGTGCTGCGCGACGGCGAGGTCATTGCGGCGGCCGGCTGAGGCGGCGCGCAAGTCAAGCCTGGACGCGCGTGCACCCTGCGCGTATGCCGCGCTCATGACCGAGACGCAGAGTCCTGTCGCTGTCCCGAGCCGCGCGGACAGCTCGTTTGATCCCGTCCCGCTCCTCGCCGAGGAGCTGAGTCTTCCGCGCCAGGGGGTCTCGGCGGTGGCCAAGCTGCTCGCCGAGGGGGCGACGGTGCCGTTCATCGCCCGCTACCGCAAGGAGGCGACCGGCGGGCTCGACGAGGTGCAGATCCGCGCGATCGAGGAGCGCCGCGCCTACCTGCTCGAGCTCGAGGAGCGCCGCGGCACGGTGCTCGCGGAGATCCAGAAGCAGGGCAAGCTCACCGACGCGCTCGCCTCGAAGATCCGCGCCTGCCAGACCAAG
Organism: Sorangium sp.; assembly: GCA_025924095.1. GTDB lineage: Bacteria > Myxococcota_A > Polyangia > Polyangiales > Polyangiaceae > Sorangium. The sequence continues at coordinate 3,492 of JAICEP010000674.1, read as the reverse complement.
GCCGAGCTCGAGGACCTCTACCTGCCCTTCAAGCCGAAGCGCCGCACGCGCGCCATCATCGCGAAGGAGCGGGGCCTCGAGCCGCTCGCGGATCGCCTCTGGTCGCAGCCGGTGGACGGCAGCCCCGAGGAGGAGGCCCGCGCCTTCGTCAGCGCCGAGAAGGAGGTGCCCGACGCGGCGGCCGCCCTCGCCGGCGCGCGCGACATCTGCGCCGAGCGCATCGCCGAGCACGCCGACGTGCGCAAGCTCGTCCGCGAGGCCTACGTCAGGGAAGGCGTCATCAAGGTCCAGAAGAACGAGGAGCACGACGGCAAGCAGACGAAGTTCGACATGTACGCGAGCTTCGAGGAGGCCGTCGCGAACATCCCCTCGCACCGCTACCTCGCCATCCGCCGCGGCGAGGCCGAGGGCGTGCTCCGCGCCGCGATCGAGCTCGCGCCCGAGCCGCTCGTCCCGCCGATCCACGCGGCGGTGGGCCTGAAGCCGAAGTCGCCCTGGGCCGGCGAGCTCACGAAGGCCGCGGAGGACGCCGTGAAGCGGCTCCTGCTCCCGGCGGTGCAGAGCGACGTGCGCGTCGACCTCAAGATGCAGGCCGATCGCGGCGCGGTCGAGGTCTTCGCCCAGAACCTCCGCGAGCTCCTCCTCGCGGCGCCCTTCGGCACGAAGGCGGTGCTCGGCATCGACCCGGGCCAGCGCACCGGCTGCAAGTGCGCCGTCGTCGACGAGACGGGCAAGCTCCTCGAGCACACGACGATCTACCTGGTCGGGAGCAGCGACGCGCTGGAGCGCGCGCGGCAGGATCTGCGCCGCATCTGCCGCAAGTACCCGCTCCGCGCGGTCGCGGTGGGCAACGGCACGCACGGCCGCGAGACCGAGGCGTTCGTGAAGGACGTGCTCGCGTCGGAGGGGTTGAAGGAGACGGCGAACGCCGATCACGGGCCCGCGTCAGGGACGATGTTCTGCGTGCCGGTGAGCGAGGCAGGCGCGAGCGTCTACTCGGCGAGCGACGTCGCGCGCGAGGAGTTCCCCGACCTCGACCTCACGGTGCGCGGCGCGATCAGCATCGCCCGCCGGCTGCAGGACCCGCTCGCGGAGCTCGTGAAGGTCGACCCGAAGAGCATCGGCGTCGGCCAGTACCAGCACGACGTCTATCAGGGGCTGCTCGCGCGGAAGCTCGACGAGGTGATCGAGAGCTGCGTCAACCGGGTCGGCGTCGAGCTCAACACCGCGAGCGCCCCGCTGCTCGCCCGCGTCGCCGGCATCGGCCCGAGCCTCGCGAAGAAGATCGTCGCCCACCGCGATCTGCACGGCGCGTTCAAGAGCCGCAAGGCGCTGCTCGACGTGCCCGGGGTCGGCCCGCGGACGTTCGAGCAGGCGGCGGGCTTCGTGCGGGTCCGGGGAGGGGAGCACCCGCTCGACGCGAGCGCCGTGCACCCGGAGCGCTACGGCCTCGTCGAGCGCATCGCCACGGATCTCGGCGTGCCGGTCGGGTCGCTCATCGGCGACACGGCGGCGATCGCGCGGATCGATCCCAAGAAGTACGAGGCCGGCGACGTCGGCTCGTTCACGCTGAACGACATCCTGAGCGAGCTGAAGAAGCCCGGCCGCGACCCGCGCGCCACGTTCGAGCCGCCGAAGTTCCGCGACGACGTGCGGACGATGGAGGATCTCAAGCCGGGCATGGAGCTCGAGGGCGTGGTGACCAACGTGACGGCGTTCGGCGCCTTCGTCGACATCGGCGTCCATCAGGACGGCCTCGTGCACGTCTCGCAGCTCGCGGACCGGTTCGTGAAGGATCCGAACGAGGCCGCCAAGGTCGGCGAGAAGATCAAGGTGCGCGTGCTGGAGGTCGACCTCGTGCGCAAGCGCATCGCCCTCACCGCGAAGAAGGGCGCCGCCCCCGCCGGCGCGCGCCCGCAGGCGGGCGGCCCGCCGGCCGGCGGCGACGCGCGCGCTCGCAACGACGGCCGCAGGCCGGCCCAGGGGCAAGGGAAGGGGCAGGGGCAGGGCAACTCGGCGGGCGGCTTCCGCAACAACCCGTTCGCGGATCTGCTGCGGAAATAGCCCCGAGGTGACGGGCGGCTCGCCGTGGGCCGCCGTCAGCGCCGGTCGAGAGGGAAGAGAAGCGCCGCGAGGACGCCGAAGACGCCAGGGGAGAAGAAGCGGAGCTCTCGGTGTCCTGGCGGGGCTCCGGTCTAGAAATCGTGGTCCGCGAAGAAGCGCTCGATCCGGAGCGAGACGAGCTCCGGGAACTCGAGCGCGGTGGTGTGGGTGCCGCCGCGGACCACGAGGATCTCGGCCAGCGGGATGCGTCGCGCCATCGACTGGGCCAGCGCCCGGGGGGTGAACGCGTCGCGGTCGCCGGTGATGAGCAGCGTCGGGACGTCGATCTGGTCGAGCACCTCCTCGACGTCGTGCATGCCCAGCGCGCGGAGGTTCCGGAGGAACGCCTCCATATCGAGCTGGCCGAACGGCTGCACGAGCTCGGCGAGCACCTCGCCGTCGAGCGTCTTCCCGAGCAGCCCCAGCCGCCTCAGCCACGCCACAGCGTCCGCCTGGCCGACGACGCGATGAGTCATCCTCGTCGCGGCCGTCTGAGCGCGCGCTGCGAGCGCCACGAGCGGCGGGAACAGCCGCCCGAGCCCCGGCAGCGGCCCCATCGTCTCCAGCGGCGGGCGGTGGGTGCCGTTCAACAGGACCAGGTTCGCGGCGAACCCTGGGAGCCGGCGGAACGCCTCCAGCGCGACCTGGACGCCCATGCTCCATCCCATGAGCGAGCCGTGCCGGACCCCTTCGGCCGCGAGGATCGCCTCCAGGTCGCGGACGTGGCTGGCCACCGCATAGGCCTCCGGGGCGTCCAGCGACGGGCGCTTCGACGCGTACATCCCGCGGTAGTCCCACGTGATGAAGCGGTACTGGTCGGACAGGTACTCGATCTGCGCCCGCCAGACGAGGTAGGGCCCGCCCAGCCCGTTGAGCAGGACCACCGTCTTCGCTCCCTAGAACGGCGAAGGCGTCACCCGGTAGGCGATGTCGGTTCCATCAAAGCTCGTCACCCGCCGGGTTTCCATCCGGAGCGGCGGTCGCCGCGGAGGCGATGCCTGCCGGCCCCCGCCGGGGGAAGAAGGGGGCGGCGCTTGCCGGCCCCCGCCGAGCTTGAACGAGACCATGGGCCCCTGCTTCCTACCCGGTCCCTCCGCGGAGGGCCATGCTGCCGGCGACGGCCTGCGGGTGGGGAGGGGGCGGCCTTACGCCCGGGCGAGGGCGCTGCCGCGGATCGCGCTCGCGGCGCGGCCTGGCGCTCGCTCGCCGAAACACACCCTGCGCCATGATCGCCATCGCGTTGACATTCCAGGCGGCGCGCCGCTAACGTGCGCGGCGGGTCGTCCGCTCGCCCGACGCTCCCGTTGTGTTGCTGATCTTTTCCTCCCCGCTCCCATGTCGGTCCGCTGGAGGCCGGCCCGTGTCACATCCTGTCGCCGCTCGCGCAGG